>JBJTRR010000512.1:0-6087 GCA_046076185.1 bacterium
CGATAAACCAATTCAGGCGTTACTCAAGCTCGACGTAATTTTCTGCATGATCCTCTTCGGTCAGCAAATTGTATTTCTTCATCTTCTTGTAAAGTGTGGTGCGATTGATATCAAGCACGCGGGCCGTTTCCTGTCGATTCCAGTTCAAAGCCTCAAGAGCTTGTAAAATGAGCTGCTTTTCCGGCTCTTCCAGCGACTCCTTCAGCGGACGGATTGACGGCCCATTGAGCTTCGAGGGCGAATTGACTGACCGGGCTGGTGCCGTCGAAGCCACCGGCATCATCACCAGATGCTGCGGCTGAACAACACCATTCTGCGAGAGAATGACGCCACGATGAATCACGCTTTCAAGTTCATAAACATTGCCGGGCCAGCCGTGGTCGCACACAACCCTCAGGGCATCGTGGCTAAACTCACGCACAGGCTTTGAAAGCCTTCGGGCATAGATCGAAAGAAAATGCCTGGCCAACAGTTCGATATCGTTGCCTCGAAGGCAAAGTGGTGGCAGTTTCAGCACAATAACACTGATCCGGTAGTAGAGATCCTGCCGGAAGCGTTCTCGCTGGGCCAGAGCCGAAATGGCCTCACGCGTTGAGAAAATGGCCCTGGCTGATGATCGCCGAACCTGGTGCGAACCAACTGCCTGATACTCGCCCGTCTGCAAAAACCGAAGAATTTTCTGCTGTATCGTGGGTGAAAGGCTTAGCGGCTCGTCAAAAACAATCGTTCCGTTATTGGCTTCTTCCAGCTTGCCCATCTTGTGAATGGGCGCACCGTTCGGACCAGGGGCCGAAATGCCGAATATTTCAGCCTCAAGAGCCGTCTCACTGGAGTTCTGGCAATTGACTTCCGTGAAGACGCCGGCCGACCGGTTGCCTCGCTGATGTACCCAGCGGGACAACGTAGTTTTGCCAGTGCCGCGATCACCCAGAATCAGGACAGGGGTGTCGATGTCAGCCACATTTTCGGCCAATTCGATGGTTTTTCTCAGTGATGGGTCGTGCCCTACCATATAATTGGTTTCAGCCGGAATCACAGCAGCCGTGGGCCGGCTAGCCTGCCCATTAGTTTCATTTTCAGCCTGAATGCGATGTTGTTCCTGACGATTCCTCAACGTTAACACCACCGATTTCATCGAGGCGACTGTCATGGGAGGCGGTGAAACTGAATTCACACCTTCAGCCAGCAATTGACGCTGGAAACTCTCTGACGATTTGGTCAGTTGAATAGCGAAGAAAACGTGGGGAAATTTTCGCCTGATGTATTGATAAAGTTCAATGACATCCGGGTCATCAGGTTCAACAATGCAGACAACCGCATTGAATTGAAACCGGTCCAGCATCCTTGCGGCTTCTCTGTCGCTCTCGGCCTGTTCCACTCGGCAGCCCAGAGTCTGCATGATGGAAACCATGGACGACGAGAGTACAGGATCTGGCTGAACGACTAGGATCCGTAGTGGGTTCATGGTCTTGTGAACTCAACAGCTGTGGGCGCAGTCGGGCTGTGCCCGGCTATAGCCGATTGTTACGATTGATGTCCAAAAAACGACGGCATGTCCTTGGTTGGAGCGTTCAGTTCCTAAGCGTCTCGGTGAGGGTCATGCATTCGTTGGCGATCTCCATTGTTCCTAGAACACATTTCAGGCTCTTGGGTGCGCATTTTTGTAAGTTTCGGCCATCCGCTGTTGCGAAACATGTGTGTAAATCTGTGTAGTGGCAAGACTTTGGTGCCCCAGCAGTTCCTGAACACTGCGCAGGTCGGCACCCCTGTCCAGCAGGTGCGTGGCAAAGCTGTGCCTGAAAGTATGAGGGCTTGCCAAATGCGACATTCCCGCCAATGCCAACCTCTGTTCCAACGATCGGCCTACAGACCGGGTAGTCAGCCGGGTTCCCTTCCAATTCAAAAAGATTGCCGTCTCGCCCGGGTTTTTAGGTACGCGATAGCCACACCAAAGGTTGATCCACTGCATGGCAGTGTTACCAACCGGGCACATCCGCTCTTTCCGGCCCTTGCCACGCACAAGCACGGCTGCCTCATCGTGGCGGAGATCGGCCAAGTCAAGCCCTACCAGCTCGCTCACTCGCAAGCCACCACCATAAAGTGTTTCGAACATCGCCCGGTCCCGCACGGCAATTACACTGTCGGCCAGGATACCGTCCAGAAAACCAACGACCTGGGTTTCCGATAGCGGGTTTGGCAACCGCTTTGGCTGTCGCGGATTCTTCAGCGATTCACCAGGATTATGAGTAATCTGTTCCGTACGACGAAGATAGCGAAAGAACGAACGCAGGCATGCAAGCTTGCGAGCAATCGATCGTGGTGCAAAACCCTGACCATTCAGCCATGGGCTGAACCGACGCAGCTTTTTAATGTCGATCTGCTCGGGCTCAAGCCCGCCTGAGCCCTGCGCAAGCAAATCCTCAAGAAACAGTGCAAATGTCTTAAGATCTTCTGTATAAGACTTTTGCGTGAGCTGTGAAAGCCCTTTCTGTCGCACCAGATGGTCAATGAACTGGTCAAAAAGCGACTTCCATCGCTCAAGAACCATCAAATTCGAATTCGTCATTGAACTCATAGACCAGTGCATCCAATCATGCATCCATTGATTCTGTCTGCAGACAATACATCTACGATATCTAAATCGTACTGTGACACGATCAGGCCGTAGAGATTCCAAAATAAATCGGCAAATCATGTAAAACTAAGCAGAAAAAGGCTTTCCGGATTTTGCTCCAGAAGATAATAGACAGTAAGGATTAATACTAAGCGGCCATGGTGTTTTTCGGCAACATGTCTGCCTCGTCACTTCGCCATAATAAAAAACTTCTCACAAGGCTAATTTGGCAATCTAAGACAAAGAAGGGATTTTCTCAAATTTTCGATAAGAGAAGCGAGAAGGACAATGGTTTTTTCCATAAGAACATCAAATCACCCAAGTTTTTTTAGTTAGTTCAAGATGTTTATTAATCTAACCTTATGCACTTCCTCACAAGACACCCTGTGACGAATCAGACCAGAATTTCAAGTATTCCTTTGACCAAGGGCCACTCTTCTGATAGAGTTCAAATGCGCCGTGGAGCAGAGGTAGCTCGCCAGGCTCATAACCTGGAGGTCACAGGTTCGATTCCTGTCGGCGTAATCTTTTACGCCCAAAGTTAGTTATGGAATGACATTGTCGCGATACTCTTGGGCGGCTCGTCCCTGAAACATCTCGGCATCAGATATCGCTGATTTTGAAAATCGGGGCACACCCGAGACTTCTTGCTCCTGCACCTCGGCTGCCTTTTGACTCATCAGGTCAAGATCTCTCTTGATTTCCTGATTCGCTCCTGCACAGCCCGTCATAAAAAACACGGCAGACAGATAACCATTCCTCATCCGGCTCATCGCCCACTCCCGGCCTTCCTTAGCCTCTGTGTTGAAAAATTTTTCCCGCCCGGTTCGCTTGCCGGGCGGGGCTTTTTCACGCTGATTAGTAGGAATGGTCTTCGGTCTCATGGTCGTCGCCATGCGAACCAACGGCCATCGGTGTCACTGTCTGCCGAATAGCCCTCGACTCGCTCTCGTGCCGAATCTTCGCCACGGCATCGGCCAGCGGCATGCTGCCCAAGTCGCCATCAATGCGGTCCCGATAGCTCACCGAGCCATCTTCCGCCTCCTTGGCCCCCACAATCAGCATCACTGGCACTTTTTCAAGCTGGGCGTTGCGAATCTTTGCACCTATCTTCTCTGCCCGCAGGTCAGCTTCGGCCCGCAAGCCAGCAGACCGGAAGTCGCCAACAACCTTATTGGCATAATCGTTAAACTTCTCGGAAATCGGCAGCACGCGCACCTGTTCAGGGGCCAGCCACAGCGGGAAAGCCCCTGCAAAATGCTCAATCAGAATGCCCATGAAGCGTTCCATACTGCCAAACGGAGCCCGGTGAATCATCACCGGCCGGTGTGGTGAGTTATCGGCGCCCGTATAGCTCAGGCCGAAGCGGTCAGGCAGCACATAATCAAGCTGAACTGTACCAAGCTGCCACTGCCGGCCCAGGCAGTCTCGCACGATAAAATCGGCCTTGGGCCCGTAAAAAGCCGCCTCACCAGGGGCCTCTTCAAAGGGCAGGCTCATCTCAAGAAGCACCGAGCGAATGTCTTCTTCAGCCCTTCGCCAAAGGTCGCCGGCCGCCCCCTGATATTTCGGATCTTCCGGATCGTGTTTGGAGAGCCGCACCTTATAATCCGTCAATCCAAGGCTTTGCAGCACATATTGAGTCAGTTCCATAGTCGCCCGAAACTCATCACGCACCTGGTCAACGGTGCAGAAAAGGTGGGCATCGTCCTGCGTGAACCCGCGTACGCGTGTCATACCCGATAGCTCGCCCGACTGCTCATAGCGATACACTGTGCCAAATTCAGCCAACCGCACGGGCAGGTCGCGATAACTTCGAGGCTGGGCGGCAAAAATCTGAATGTGGTGCGGGCAGTTCATCGGCTTCAGAAGGTATTCTTCAGCCACGGCATGCTCTTCCACATAGCCAATTCGCCCCGGAATATCCAGCGACCAATAAGGCCCCGGCTCAATATGGCTTTCGGCCAGCAGCTTTTTCTGGGCCTCGTCGTCAAGCGTGCCCTTTTCCAGACCTGCAACGAGTGTCACAGCCGAGTCGTTCAGCATCTTGATCGTTGGGAACTGGCGTTCGCGATAATACGGATAATGGCCGGAAGTTTTGTAGAGTTCAACCTTTCCGATATGCGGCGTATAAACGGGCTGATAGCCTCGCTTGATCAGCTCATCCTTCAGGAAATTCTCAAGAAGCCCTCGAACAGCAGCCCCCTTGGGCATCCACAAAATCAGCCCCGAACCAACCAACTGGCTGATGGTAAACAGGCCCAGCTCCTTGCCCAGCCGGCGGTGGTCGCGTTTCTTCGCTTCTTCCACCTGTGCCAGATACGCATCAAGCTCTTTTTTATCAAAAAACGCCGTGCCATACACTCGCTGAAGCACTGGGCCATCAGTCCGGCCCTTCCAGTAAGCACCAGCAATTGAGATCAGCTTGTAAGCACCCAGCTTGCCGGCGTGCGGAATATGCGGGCCACGGCAAAGGTCAACAAACTCACCCTGCCGATAAAATGACAAAATGCCATATTTATGCAGTTCCTCTCGAATGTGATCGACCTTCAGCCCCTGGCCCAGGCCATCGCAAAAGGCCGCAGCCTCTTCCACCGGCAGGCTGAAGCGTTCAAAAGGCTCGGCCGAGGTCACAATCCTAGCCATTTCGGCTTCAATCGCGGCAAAATCTTCTTCCGACAAATGTTTATCCGGTACATCCACATCGTAATAAAAGCCGTTAGATGTGGTCGGGCCAAACGCCAGTTTCACGCCGGGGTAAAGCCGCATGATGGCCCTGGCCATAATGTGCGCCGTGCTGTGGCGAAGCACGTCAAGCGATTCACGATCCTTGGGTGTAAGCAGCTTGAAATCAATAGGTGCTTCCGGCGTTTCGGTCGCTTCAGTCAGCGGTCGGTCGAGATCGACTATTCGTCCATTAGCAACGGCGGCCACTACGGCCTGGGCCAAACGAGAGCCAATCGACTCGGCAATTTTGCGGGGAGTGATGTCATCACTGAAAGACTTTTCCGAACCATCGGGAAGGCGAATACTGACCATATCTTGATTGACCTGATTTTTCGCGGCTTTTTCTCTGAATTTGACCGAATTACGCACAGAAACGGCGTGGGCGATCGGGCAATGGCCTGAAACGAAAGCCGAGACCTTTCACTGGCTGTTTTCGATTGCTTTGGCGAATCGTGATGCCGCGCCCGACTGACAACGCCGCACGCCTGAGTCAAAAAGCACCCAACCGCCCGAATCGAAAACCTTAACTCATCATACGTTAATAGTCCGTAGTCGAAAAGACCGGGTTTTATGGTTCAAATACGACAAATGATATATTTAAGGCCCGTTCACCCACAACAGCCAGTTTTGCTTACTAATCCCCAACAATTCCATGATTTTGGCTGAATCAAAACCGTTTATCAATGATTGTAGTGATCATTTCGCCGAGCAGACTTCTAAACTGCACTTTGCCAAATATCTCATAA
>JBJTRR010000513.1:0-2425 GCA_046076185.1 bacterium
CTTCCGTGCATCAGCCATTTCCTTGAATGGACGAAGTTCGGTTTCGAGCGTCATCTTGCCTTCCATCCCTGAAGCCATTCTGTCGGCCATCACCTTGTCAGGCGTAAGATCGCCACGCTGGCTTGGCATAATTTTCAGGAAAAGCATGTCTTCCGGCCGTCCCGAGTTCATCACTTCTTCAAGGCTCTGGGCAAAAGAGCCGGCATCGCGGTCAAGAGTGAACTGAAAGGCATAGGCTGTGGCGACCGAAACAACTGACGAAATAATACAGAGCCCGACCCCGGCCTGGGCCAGCTTCAGGCCCGAGTAAACATCAGGGTATCGCTGAATTCGCTTCAGCGATCGAACGCCAATAAAAAGGCCAATCAGCGGAATGAAGAAAAAGTTCATGTCCACGAACATCAAAATGGAAAATACACCAAGCACAACGCTGAAAATTGCGCCACCGCTGATCGTTTTATAACCGCTCAGCTCGTTTTCCAAACCGAACGATCCGAATGAACTGTCGGCAGTTGAGTTAGCCATGTAAAAACCTCTCGATGCTGCTTCAGGTAAAATGGATTTTCAAGCAGGTGAGACTCAATCCGGGCGTCGATCGTTCACCGCTCAAAAGTAACGGAGGAGGTGGGATTCGAACCCACGGATGGCTATAAACCATCGCCGGTTTTCAAAACCGGTCCCTTCAACCACTCGGGCACCCCTCCACGTATCTGCTACACCAACATCTTACCATTAATTGCGAATTAGTCCACAAGCTCTTCCAGCACATGCTCGGCGACAAAAATCGGAGCATTCACCGTTACGGCCAGGGCAAGGGCATCGCTCGGCCGGCTGTCAATCTCGACCATGTCACCATTCTTTGAGATATGAATCGTCGCAAAGTAAGTGGCGTCACGAAGTTCAGTAATATGAACCTCTACAATCTCGCCACCCATGTGGTTGACCATGTTGGCGATCAGGTCGTGTGTCAACGGCCTGGGGCTACGGTTACCCTTCACCCGCCGGTCAATACTCGTCGCCTCGAACAGACCAATCACAATGGCGAACGTACGCTCACCACCCACCTCACGCAGAAAGACATACTGCTGGTCAGCATTTTCATTGATGATAATGCGGGAAATGTGCATCGCAACCGGCACAGCCACCATCCTTCTGCAAATCTGACTTCTCTCTTTAAGAATAGGCCCGGAAGGCCGTATCCGTCAACATCGCCCCGACCATTTCTCAGCTTTGTTCCAGAGCAGCCAGCAATTCCAGCAAAGCCCCCCGCCTCGCCTGCAGTTCCTCCAGCTTCTGACGCTGCTGCCCCACCAGATCGGCAGGGGCACGCTCAACAAACGATGCATTGCCCAGCTTGGCCTCAATCCCGCCAATCTGCTTCTCCAGATCAGCCATGCTTTTACGCAGCTTGACCCGCTCAGCGTCCTTATCAATAAACTGGCCCAGCGGGATCAAAATTTCCACCCGATCAAGCACCTTTGCAGCCAGCTCGCCCCGAGCCCGGGCCTGCTCAATATCAGCCGGCAGGGCCTCGACAACATCCACCACCCGCCAGTCGCCAATGCCGGCCATCGTTTGAAACATTGTCAGGCCTGCAGCCAGCGACTCTACATCGGTGGCCGCCACACGCATCACGGGCACTGGCCGTGCATCCTTTGGCAAGTTACGTTCAGCCCTTATGTTACGTATCGCGGAAATGCCATCCTTCCACAAATCCACCCGGCTTTGGGCCAGGTCGTCCGCCGGCAGATCTTCCGGCTTCGGCCAGGGTGCGATACAAATACTTTCTGCAGATGACCTTGTCGTAAAAAGGCCCCGGCCGGGTGCCACTGTCGCCAGAGATTGCCAGATCTGCTCGGTCACAAATGGTACAATCGGGTGCAACAGCCGCACCAGTGTATCAAGCACCTCAACCACAACAGCCTGCGCCACAGGCTTTTGTGAAGCATCTTTCAGCCGCGGCTTGGCAAATTCAATGGCCCAGTCGCAAAAGTCATTCCAGGTGAAATCACGTAGAGTTTTGGCCAGCTTCTCAAACTGGAATTTCTCAAGACTGGAGTTGGCCTGTTCGACAGTCGATCGCAAAGTCGCCAGAATCCAGCGATCTTCAATCGTAAGTTGCTTAGGCTTAACCGGCTCGCCCGTATAGTCGCCCAGGTTCGACATCACAAACCGGGCCGCATTCCAAAGTTTGTTGGCAAAAGGCTTTGCCTGCTCAAATCGGTCAGAAGTATTCACCTCCCGGCCATCGTCGAGCTTGATCTTCTCAATCGGCAGGCGAAGGTCCTGTGTCTCGGTCGCGGCTGAAGCCAGCCCGAACCGGAGTGTATCTGCCCCATACATTTCAATGATGTCAACCGGGTCGATGCCATTGCCCAGGCTTTTCGACATGCGCCGCCCCTGGCCATCCTGAATCACAGGGTGG
>JBJTRR010000514.1:0-5018 GCA_046076185.1 bacterium
CCCAGCCCGGCTGCAACCAGCATGGAAAGGCCGTGCATGAACTCCTGACCCAGCCATTTTGAGATTTTCTTGAGCAGAACACCCATGATCTGACCGCCATCCAGCGGCCAGATTGGAATGAGATTAAGCACACCCCAGACAAGGTTAATAAAGAGCAAGTTGTTGATGATTTCTTTTTGCACTGGTGAATTTATGCTGATTGCAGCCGGTAGCACACCTTGCACACTGGCTGTCGCCAGCGCATAAACCATTGCTGCCAGAACAAAACCCGCTGCCGGGCCATTGAAAAGCACCATGACTCGCTTCCACGAAGCGATTGGCTTGTCTTCCGTGCCGCAGACACCGCCCAGCCCATGCAACACCACTACCGAACGCAATCCGAAAAGCCTGTTTGTCAGTGCGTGGCCCATTTCATGCACAATGATTGAAACCAGCACGCAGCCAACCCACACAGCCACTTCCATAGGTTCGCCATTCCCCCAGCCAAGAACAACAGACATGATCCAGAAGATCGGCGTGATACGAACCGGAATGCCGAGAAGCCGAAAATTAAGGTCGTAAGGAGATGGCTGAGGAATGCCGAACATTTGATGCTGCCAGAAGGTTTGTGTTGAGGGAAAGGCAAACGGTAGTGCCGTGTGAGTTTAGTGACCCGTCACCATTCATATCTTAGATGTTTGGCTGATGAATTGTCGTTACGATTTTCCGACGTGAAACGGTATTATAGTATTTCAGGCCAATTTTACCGGTGAATGTGGCATACTCCGGAAAATCACAAGTCTCACAACACCAGGATCATACAAACGATGCGATTTACCAAAATGCACGGGCTTGGCAACGATTATGTCTATGTGAGCGGCTTTGATCAGCCCATTCCTGATGACCTGAACGCGACAGCCCGGCTTGTGAGCGACCGCCATTTTGGTATCGGTGGCGATGGTATGATCATGGTTCTCCCCTCAACTGTGGCTGATGCCCGCATGAGAATGTTTAACGCCGATGGCTCGGAAGGCGAAATGTGCGGCAATGGCGTGCGGTGCGTAGCCAAGTTCATACATGACAAGGGTATAGCGAATAAGCCCCAGGTGAAAATCGAAACAGGCCGGGGCGTGCTGACGCTTGACATCACGCGTGATGACGCTGGCAAAGCGGCTTGGATCAAAGTCGATATGGGGCAGCCGATCCTGAAATCAGCCGATATTCCCACCACTTTGCCTAGCGACCCACCAATCGAGGCTGAAATTGAAGTTTTGGGTGCGAAATTCAAAGGCACTGCCGTGAGCATGGGCAACCCCCATTTCGTGATCTTTGTGGATGATCTTAAAGCCATCGATTTGAATAAGTTCGGGCCACCTCTTGAAAATCATCCGGCCTTCCCTCGACGGATCAACGTGCACTTTGCTCAGGTGCGCGACCGCCAGACAGTGGACATGGTCACTTGGGAGCGTGGCTCGGGCATCACTCTGGCTTGCGGCACCGGTGCCTGTTCTGTGTGTGTGGCGGGAGTGCTTACCGGCCGAACCGAAAAAGCCATCACTGCACACTTGCCCGGCGGACCGCTAAAGCTTGAATGGCCTGCTGATTCAGCTAGTGTTTTTATGACCGGACCAGCGACAGAAGTCTTTTCTGGCGAATGGTTTCCGAACTGATTTAGATATACCAGGAAAGTGAATGGGCTAAGCGAAGAAGGTGGCCGGTTCAGGCCATCTCATTCAAAGTCCGGTCGCCATCCGCCAAGTTCGGTGTTTTGGCTGTCGTCTCCCAGACCCGATTCATAATCACTCTCATTAGAAAGTGGCTGAGGTTTAAAAATTGGGCCTGGCACGGGTGAATCCGGGTTGCCAAATAAGTCGGTCATCGACTTTATTTCACCATCCGGCAGAATTTTATCTGGTATATTTGCCGTGTCAGGTGCCAGATCAAGCCGAAACCTTGCCGTGCCGAAAGTGATTTTGTCGTTTGGCATCAGGGCTGCCCATTTCACCCGCTGGCTATTGACCTTTGTACCGTTAGTGGTGATCAGGTCGCGAACGACGACCGTGCCATCAGTTAAAGCCAGAACTGCATGTCGGCGTGAAAGGCTCTCGTTATCAATATGAATATCGCACGATGGATGCCGACCCACCACGTTCACTGGTTTGGTAAGTGGAATGATTGGCCCGGGGTGATCTAATGGAATGAGAGCGGCTTTCATGTTATCCGAAAGTACAATAGTAATTCCAGTAAATCCTTGATTTATAGGAGTTTACATTCAAAAGCCAGGCTCAGGTTTCATAGGCCCTGCGAGGTCCCTCATTGATCGTGGCTTCACCTCCGACAAGTGCGGCCACGCCTGGCACCATCACACGGCTGGCTTTCAGTTCTCGCGATAGATCGATCTGATAAAGTTCTTCACCTGCCTGAGTTGGATAATCACCCGTAACACAAGCCTGACAAAGCCTTTCCGTGGGTAGGCCAACCGACCGTGAAAGTGCCTCGACCGGTAAATATCGCAACGAATCAGCCCCAAGGTCTGCGGCCATTTTTGCCTGAACCTCGGCTGTCAGCATACCACCGGTTTCGTCAAGAAACTTTGGAGCAAAAAGCTCGGCTCGTTGCGACATATCAATACCGTAGTAGCAGGGTGCGACGATCGGCGGGCAAGCAATTCTCAAATGAATTTCACTGGCTCCGCCGCGATTACGAATTTCATGCACCAGGGCCCGCATGGTGGTTGAGCGGACGATTGAATCTTCAACCAGCAGAACTCGTTTGCCCTTCAGTACTTCCGGCAAAGGCGTGTATTTCAGGCGGGCTTTGGTGGCGCGGTCGGCATTGCCTTCAATGAATGTGCGGCCGAGATAGCGGTTACGCATAAGCCCCTCAACCGAAGGCACGCCAAGAGAATAGGCCATGGCGTCGGCTGCGGCTTTGGCGGTGTCGGGCACAGGCACAACAATGGTGTTTTGGTCAAGCTGCACATCTTCCAGCCGGGCCAGCTCGCGGCCGAGCATTGCACGACTCAGGTAAACCGACCTCTCATCCAGCGTGCTGGCGACGTTGGCGAAATAAATCCATTCAAAAAAGCAATGGGCGTGCCTTGGAGAGTTCGCAAAGCGTTCAAACCGAATGCCTTCTGGCGAAATGATGGCCATCTGCCCAGGCTCGAGAGAGCGAATGCGGTGAAAGCCCAGGTTGGCCAGTGGCACGCTTTCACTCGCGGCGGCGAAAAGCGGGCCTTCTTCGGCGATGCAAAGCGGACGGATACCCAGCGGGTCGCGGGCCACGATCATCTCGCCATTGGCCGTGAGCAACACAATATTATATGCCCCATCGAATCGGCGGGCGAGGTTCGAAAAGACGCGAACCCAGTCGATGGGCGGTTCCGCGGCCTGAAGCTCGTGGCTGATGGAGTGGAGTATGATTTCAGTATCAAGGTCGCGTTTGAGATGGTAGTCGCCATCGGCGAGCATCTCTTTTTTGAGCTGGGCGTAGTTGGTGAGCTGACCGTTGAAAGCGAACGAGAACCACTTGAACTTGCGGCCGTGGTCGCGTTCAAAGGGCTGGGCGGCTTCGCGGTCGTCAGTGCCGCAAGTGGCATATCGCACATGGCCGATAGCGGCCGGGCCGCCCAAGTGCTTCATCAGAGCTTCAAATTCCGGCTTGGCGTTCAGCCGGAAGGCTTCGGCCACAGTGCCCAAATCTTTGTGGGTGGCCAGGATCGAGGCCCTTGTGGGCGAATAGCTGGTCATTCCGGCGGCGAGTTGGCCGCGGTTCTGCATGTCAAGCAGCATTCGCGGCACCATGCGTGCCACTTGGTCGGCCGATTTCAAGCCGTTGGGCAGAGTAATATTCTCGGCGGAGGGCCTGAGATAAACGGCCGCGATGCCACATTCATGATGAAGCTCAGCCATGATTTTTCGAACGACTCCACGCCTGAGGTGCAGATTGAGAGACATGGTTGCGGATCGGATCCATCAGGCAAATCGCAGCGTCCGGGCCACGGCTAGCCGTTCATCATGGGGCCGCCGTGAAGTGAATCCTCTTGATCGGCCTTCACAGCATCTTCTCAAAATTTTAGTCACCCGCCGGGTGACATACAATACGTGCATGGAACCGTGTAACTGGAAATTTGTCGAATTTTCATGTCTTATCCGGGGCTCAAATCTTGGCATTAAAATTAACCAGAATGGCTGAAATTGATAGATATATTTCTGTCGGTTGCAAGTCCTTTTATGACAGTTCTTCATGAATCAGTACTTCGGAAAAATCGCCGTGGTGGGGAATCGTTCTTCGATGTTGGCTGATCCGTCACGCAGGTATTCTTCGCGTGGCACGTCAACAACTGGCCAGCTATTGGGCCGAATGCGAACAACCCGGCCGGGGCGAATACCCTCAATAATCAGGTCGGTTTCAAATTTGATCTGAATCCCGCTGCTGCCAGCCGTTGGCTTGCCAGGCATTCGGATGACATCCATAAGAGTGCCTCTCGAGGCCATGTGTGCTGGTCCATAGGCTCCGTGAGTGTGCTTGAGGGTGTTTTCGACAGAATTCATCATGCCCGGTAAGCCTTTTTTGAAATCGGCATAGAGCGATTCATCCATATCACCGAATAGAGTGGCAGTAACTGTCGCCTGGCCATACCTACCGTATTCTACAGTGTCCACCCAGCCTAGCATCCAACGGCTTCGAATCAATGCCCTGTGCGTTTCATTCTGGATTTGGGCCGATCGCTGCATGGCTATGTCGTCAAGCCAGATATCCGAGATGTGAAATCGGCAGAAAACGTTGCTTGGTGTTGGCTTCCATGTAATTCCCAGCAGAACGGGTTGGCCCCCGAGCGATTTTTTGCCCGATGATGGCCAGATGCCTTCGGCAATGAGATCTGCCATCGTGAGTGATTCGCGGCCGCGCCAGATGTGTGTGGCGGAATCATCCGTCACTGAGCGGGACAAAATACTCGATATACCCGATCATCATTTCGTCGATCGTCTGCGGTCCCCATTTCACCAGCTTCTCAGGATCAGATTGGCCTGCGT
>JBJTRR010000515.1:0-1979 GCA_046076185.1 bacterium
TCGCCTATCTCCACTCGGCCCGGATTTTGCAGCATCTTCCGCCCATGAACCTGGACGGACCCCTCTTCAGCCTGGCCAATCCTGATCTTGGCGCGCCCAAAACCCTGCCATTTGCACATTGGGAACATCAATGGATGAAACACGCTTTCCCGAATCGCCCAATACGAGGCTATTCCGGGCCAAGGGCCACGCACGACCGTCTGCAAGGCTGGTCCGATGCGTCGCTAATCCACTTCAGTTGTCATGGTGCTGGCGAACACCGTGATGTCGCTTTCTCGCGGCTACATCTGGCTGACGATGTGCTGCTGGCCCACGACGTCATTCATCACATGGAACCGCTCAAATCCGGCTCGATGGTGGTGCTTAATGGTTGTCAGACAGCCCGGCTCGATGATCGCTCGCTTGATGAATCGATGGGGCTGGCAACGGCCTTTCTCATGCGTGGGGCGGGCCTGACCCTTTCGACAACCTGGTCGGTCGATGACTGCTGTGCAGCCGAATTTGTGACCTGTTTTCTCGATCATCTGCTCAAGAATGGCCTCACGCCCACTCAGGCAATGCGGCAGGCTCAGGCTCATGTCCGAGGACTCTCGTCCGACCATCTGTCGGCCGGCGAAAACCATCTCCTGAGGCTCTTTCCAGCCATTGATTTTCCGTTTGAAGCGGCTTCCATTCACCGCCGGGCGGCCTGGCGGCTCATGCTATCGGGAAAACCAGACGAAGCCAGAGAGCATGGCCAACTGGCGGCAGAAGCGATGCGGCTTTGCGGCAATCCCGTGCCCTTTCAATCGATTCTTGACGCTCTTGGGAAGGCGATGCCCCAAAATGAATCTTCCGCCTTTGACCACCCGATTTACTGGTCGGCCTTTCGCCTGATCGGCCGGGCCCATTAACCGAACCGAAAAACCGGTGGCCATGTGCCATCGAGCCAGGCTCCTCTGGTGAATGTCAAAGCGTCCCGGTCCATCGGTGCTGACGTTGTTGAGCGTGTCGAGGGGCGAGGAGAGACGGGAATATTGATCCCAAACGATTCCTGATGGCCGGAAACAAACTCTATTATCAATGTCATCGCCGCAAGCTTGGGCGGTGGGCTAATCTCCAGTTCGGCTTCGCAGGTATTCATGTCAGTTGTCAAAGGTTGAAAATGCAATGTCAGCCGAAATGGTTGATTTGCATCGCCATAAATTGCAATCGCAATTCGCTCGGCCATGGCTTCGCCGGGAGTCGGTAGCTCAAACGGCTTCATTTGAAGTCCCGTTGACGCTTCCGAGCCGTCTCGCAAAACGGTAACGAGCGGCTGGCTTGCTTGAACCTCATCCGTGGTATCAACACCGGCATCGATCCATCGATCCAGCGATCCGGAACGAGCTGCCTCATTCAGCCGCCGTGGCACATCCGCCAGATTGCTGAGCCAGGCCTGGGCCTCGGCCCGCTCCTCGTCGGTGAAATTCAGGTCGGCTCCCGGCTTACCCGCCAGGGCGTCGAGGATCTTTCGTTTGTCAAGACTCATGAGAGAAATCCTCGTCAATCAGCACATCTTCCAGCCCGGCGTGTGAATCCAGCCAGTAATCCAGAAGCCGGTTCAAGTCATCAATCCGCCAGATTTCCGCCTTGGGATACGTTTTACGAATCTCTTCCAGAATGGCCAGCTTATCCGTTTGAAAAGCCTGCGAGATCGCTACATCGACAAAATGGTCAAGCGCCTGAAGCTGCTCGGGGGTCAATGGCTCCGGTTCAGGCCCTTCGCCGCGAAACCATTGCTGCCTGATCCAGACGATTGTCTCACACCGTGCCAGAAGGACGATCTGTTCCGGCTGGGGAACTTGCAGTTCGTGGTCATCGATCCGGTTAAATGCCTTAATCCGAGCGATCTGGGCCAAACTTGGCAATCTCTTGCCACTGGACCAGAGGCTCACGACCGAACGATTAAACGGCGGATTTGGGGGCAATGTCTGGCCAGTCGAGGCTGTGCCTCTTGA
>JBJTRR010000516.1:0-1050 GCA_046076185.1 bacterium
CCCACCTGATCGGGCCGTTCGCATGCGATTTTCACGATGTGTATGGCGACCATCGGGGGAAAAAACCGGCTTGCGTCCGCGGCCGGGTTGATCCTTGAGTCCTTCAAGACGGTTTTTGTTGAATCGTATCGTCCATTTGCGCACGTACTTTTCGGTGATACCGACACGACGCGCGACTTCGATCAGGTGCAGCCCGCTGGCAACTCCGAGAATGATACGAGCGCGACGAACCGCCCCGGCTGGAAGTGTGGTGCATCGAACCAGTCGCTCAAGTTCAGTTCGTTCTTCTGGGGTCAAATCGATCCGTAGAGCCGTCTTTCGACCTCGCATGTCAGCCTCCGTGCTGTGGTATCAAGATGTGATTCGTAGGAGATTATGACGGAAACCGAATATTTCGCAATTCCAGTTCGTAATTCGTGGGAGGGGTATTAAGTAGTCTGAGAATTTTAATAATGACGTGATAGATACGCCAGTTGCCGAGTCCTGCACTTCAAGTAGTGCCGCTTCGCCCGAGATGACACCTGTCGTGCTTGGCTCAAATTCCAGAAAGCTCTGCATATTGAGAACAATAGGTGTGGCTGCAGTGGCATCAGCCAGCCTCGAAGCAAGGCTGAGAAGGGCCTCTCTGGGGTTGATCTGATTGACTGATGTAACAGCAAAATATGTCTGCCCATTAATCATTCCCAGGCTGTTGCTGCCCCATGAATCATTAAAAGTCAGGGCCGTACCTGTTTTGATCAGATTATAATATGCCAAAAATAGCCACGGGTCGGCTGTTGTACCGGAACCATAGACACTCGCCTGAAAACCAAGATTGTTAATAGCCTGGGAAAATGCCTGCCTGCTGATGTTGTAAGGGAGCGGCCCCGTGACAAGCTGATTGGCACCAAAACTGAGTGTAACTGTGAAAGAGCCACCCGTGGCATTGTTCAGCCAGATTTGCTGAGTGTTCTCGACAAAGACGTTGAGCGAAACAGGTGAGGGCAGACCGTTTCTTGAAAGATTGGCCGAGTCAGCACTGACAGACCATGAAGGGTCGATGCCCGAGAC
>JBJTRR010000517.1:0-3797 GCA_046076185.1 bacterium
AACAGAGCGAGCTGACAAAGCCCGGGAACTCTTTCAGCAAGCGATAGAGACACGTGAAAAACTTGTAGTACTCGAACCAGAAAATGAAACATTTAAAATGGATCTGGCTTCAAGTTATCGTATTCTTGGTATTTCCCAGCAGGATATCGGGAAAAATGAAGAAGCTCGTAAAAGTTATTATAAATATCTTAAGGTTGTTCAGCAGATTGCCTCTGTTCATCCTGATAAGTGGGCTTATCAGCGTCGAATTGCCGATGCCTATCAAACAATTGGCATGATTGAAGGAAATCTTGGCCTCCAGGAAAAAGCACGTGAGTTTTATATCAGGAGTCAAAATATAATTAAAAATCATCTTAAAGAGTCTCCTGTTGATCCAGATACAGAGAGCTCGCTTGCTGTTCTGTTAACGCTACTGGCGAATCTCGACGTTGAAGATTTGCCAGAACGCGCCGAAGAGAATTATCTATTAGCTATAAAAATGTTTCGAAATCTTATGAAACGATTCCCTTCAGTCGCTTCTTATCGAGGTTATCTGTCGGATACTCTCAAAAATGCTGGAATTTTTTATATTAACAGTAACAAAATGGAAGATGCCAGATTTCATCTGTTGGAAGCTTTGAAAGTCCAAACGCAGCTTCATGAACAGCATCCAGAAGTGGCTGATACAGAAGCAGGAATTGCTGATATCATGGAAAAGCTGTCCATGACGGAAAAATCAGCCGAAGTCGCATTTCAAATACTCTTGAATGCAATTGATATTCAAAAAAAATCACTTGTCAAGAATCCCGGGTTTGAAATGTTTCAGTCTTTTCTGGTAGAGCACTGGAACGTAGTCCTAAGCAGAGTCAATGATACCATAAATCCTCCTGAAAATTATGTTTTGCTAGCCGATAAGCTTGCTGGCATGGAATCCTTATTTCCTCAAGGTGAAGCCTATGAGCAAATCTTGCAGAAACTTCAGCTTCAGCACGCAATGTTTTTAGTCAAGTCGCCTGGAAATGATATTGGTGCCTATCAGTTGGGGCTTCAAATTGCAAATAAATTACAACCAGATAAAAATGAAACTGCGATACAGGTTCTTGCCATAGCAAAATATCGCAATGGATATTTTGTCGAAGCAGCCGAATTGCTCAAAAAACAAATTCTATATTCTCAAAATACAAAAAATCCGGTTGACCCTGTCGATCTTGCATTCTATGCCATGAGCCTGTATTGCTCAGGCAACAAGCAACAAGCACTTGAAGCCCTTCAAAAGCTTGATGATTTGATGAAAATCAACGAGCTTTCGAAGGATGAAGCAAATCAGAGATTTTATGCTGAGGCATTCCGATTGATAAATCCGTTGATCATTCCTGAAGAAATTTTTCAGAAATGAAATCGGTAAGAATTCAATCAGGCAAGATCCCATGCGGGCTTAGCTGGTAGAAGTGCATCGAATTCAGCAATCATGGTATTCATATACTCGCCCTGGTAAGTGCCTTCAAAGAATTTTGGCAGCGATTCCCGGAAAAGTCGTTCCCAGGATGCGTCCTCCTTGCCGGGGTTGATCGGATAGAACAGGACCCCTGCCGATTCAGCAGCCTTGCGGTCGCCAGGCGCATCGCCCACCATCAGTACATGATCGCGCAGATATCTTTCCGGTCCGGCCGCAAGTTTCAAGTGTTCAGCCTTAGAACCCTGCTCCTGGCCAGCGATGAGGTCGACAAGACCATCGATATGATGTTCAGCCCATTCTTTTTTGAGAGCTGACATGGGCGTGGCCGATACAACCATAACATCGGCTTTGCCGCGAAGGATCTCCAGGCAATCTTTTACAAATGGGCAAGGTGGTAGATCGTGAACAACGGCATCAACCGACTCATTTACAGCAAGGCTCCAGTCCAGCAGGGCCTTAAGCTCGGGGTCTGAGATTTCAGCCACTTTTGTTTTTAATGTTGGATTTGCGAGTTTAGTTTCTGTGGCAACCCATTCACGTGTCGAGGGGATTTCAGGCATTTTAAAGCCACGTCGTAGTACTTCCGGTCGTTTGGCCAGCAGATCAAGAGTTTTTACAAGTCCAGGGAAGCGATTTACGCCACGGTCTTTGGAATAGAGATTCACAAATTCCCATGTTTCTCTGGCATATTTTCCAACTGATGCGAGATGATAGAATTCTATGAACCTTGGAATAAAGCATTCCTTGTGCTTAACTTCCATAGAGTCAAAAACACAGCCATCAGAGTCGATCCCCACAAAAAACGGGTGTTTGGATTGGAAACTACGAAGAACTTCCTGGGGGTCGGACATGGCCTGGTTTCCTGCTTTCTGATGATTTTTCTGATCATTTCATCGATTAATACCGGTTAATATCATAAGCAAAGATGCCAATGAAACAAAGTTCATCTTCCTGGACGGCTCACTCCATGTATGAATACCCAAGGCGCAAATTGAATAAAGCTCATGGATCTTTTGATGACAAACCGGCGAATCAAAATCCAGCATCACGCTCGAAGCCAATCCGAATACTGATTTATCTCTGGGTTATGCCAACAAGTGCCGTGGCAACACCTCTCATACTGTTGAACCTGATTAGTGGTGGGCAAACATATACTGATAAAGGAGTTATGGAAGTTGAAGGGCGACTCGTGAGTTGGTTCCTTCGACGTCGATTAGTGAGCGCTGCAGCGATCACATTTGGTCATATTATTTTGTATGCCGATTCTCAGGCTCGAGAAACATACAGAGCCCACGAAATGGTTCATGTAGAGCAGGCAGAGAGGTGGGGGCCTTTTTTTCTCCCTTGCTATCTGGCCATTGCTTTGTTGCAATGGTGCCGCAGCGGCCGAGGCTATTGGGATCATCCATGGGAAGTAGAAGCGAGAAATCGTGCAGGAATCTGAATGATTCAAATTGTCCTTAGAGGCGTATGAACATGAGTGTCACTGCAATTACTTTCTAATGATTGCAAAACAAGGTATAATACTTTGATGCAAAGGATCTTTAGACCAGGCAGAGGAGTGAGAGTTGCTCGATTAAAATGAAAGTCAGTCTGGAGGTGGTGGAAGGGCCACATGCTGGCCTCTGTTTTAATTTTCATGATCGTGACAATTTCATTGTCGGACGATCGCCGAAAGCTCATTTTCGATTGCCACACCGAGATAAAACGCTTTCCCGTTTTCATTTTATGGTGGAAGTGAACCCTCCATTTTGTCGTCTGATTGATATGGCAAGTCGAAATGGCACTTTTTTGAACGACAAACCCGTGAGTGTGGCTGCATTGACGGATGGCGATGAGATTCGTGGTGGTGACACAAGATTTCGGGTCCGAATTGAAACAACCGATGTCGGTCTCGATCTCGCTGGTGACCAACGATGGATGGCCATTTCTCCGGGCTCAAAATCACCTGAAGATTCACACCAGGATATGGATGATGACGACCTGAAACTTCCTCTTTCTGATCTTTCCTCAAAAAAAGAACCTGAAGAGCAGCCCAAATTTATTGGTGACTATGAAATTATTGAAGAGTTGGGCCGGGGCGGTATGGGAATTGTTTATAAGGCAAGGCATCAACAAAATGGCCGAATTGATGCCGTAAAGACAATTACACCAGCAGTAGCTGGCTCAGAAGTGATTGTGGCGAGGTTTTTACGCGAGGTTGGGATTCTACGACGTCTTAAACATCCAAACATCGTTGAATTTCGAGAATTTGGCCATGCTCACGGCAAATTATATCTGGCCATGGAGTACATTTCAGGCACGAATGCCTCAAGTCTTCGTAAAAGAGCAGGCGGCAAACTGCCTGTTCCTGTGGCCGCCG
>JBJTRR010000518.1:0-2857 GCA_046076185.1 bacterium
CTGTCACAATCATTGATTTAAAAACTCTCAAGACCGATTCAGTTGAAACCGGCCTGCATCCTACCGCTTTGGCCGTGAAGGGTGATTCGGCTTATGTCGCCAATGCCATGAGTGATACAGTCAGCGAAATATCACTGAAATCGAAATCGGTAATACGTTCTTTTGAATTGAAATACAAAGGCCAGCGACTACTGGGTGGCATGCCAAACGCTTTGGCTATCGGAACGGATCGTCTTTTAGTGGCCGATGGTGGCGACAACGCCATAGCCGAAATTGAATTGAAATCGGGCGAATTGAAAGGCTTTCGACCAGCGGGTTATTTTCCCGTGGCACTAGGCCTTTCAACCGACGGGAAAACCGCTTTTGTGCTGAATTCCAAGGGTAATGGCTCGGTTGCACGCACAACCTTGGGCAGGGCAGGCAACGCCCATGATTTTCAGGGCTCGGTTTCAGTGCTTGACCTGGAAAAATCGATTGCCGCCGAGACAGCCAAAGTGGCTGAAAACAACAGGTGGGAAGCTGTCACACGCAAGCCCGCCCTGAAAGTGTATAACGGTGGTATTGAGCATGTGATTTACATCATTAAAGAAAATCGTACTTACGACGAAGTTTTCGGAGATCTGCCACAGGGTAATGGCGACCCGAAACTCACTTCCCTTGGCGCCAGGGTCATGCCAAATCACCAGAAGCTGGCGACCGAGTTTACTCTGTTTGACAATGGCTATGTATCAGGCACCAACTCGGCCGATGGCCATGCCTGGAGCACTCAGGCCCTTGCAACGGAATATCTTGAACATTTTTATGTCGGATATTCACGCACCTATCCCGACGATGCCATTGACGCCCTGGGAATTTCATCAGCTGGTGGCATCTGGGACAACGTGCTGGACCATGGCAAGACGCTGCGCATTTATGGCGAAGCCTGCGACGATTCAAAAAACAAGGCCACTCCCGCACCAAGAGACTGGTTTGAAGTCTGGGAAGACCGCGAAAAGAAGACAGGCAAGTTTACTTTTACGGCTGTCGCTTCCATTCCCAGGCTTGCCCCTTACACACATCCGAACTATATGTACTGGCCACTCTGGCAGAGCGACCAGGACCGGGCCGATAAATTTATCGAAGATTACAGCCAGATGAGCCGCGAAAATCGCGTGCCGAATCTGATGATTCTGAGCCTTCCCAGCGACCATGGTGAAGGAACCGACCCCAAATATCCTACGCCCCGGGCGATGATGGCCGACAACGATCTGGCTCTCGGGCGGATTGTTGAGGCCGTTTCCAACAGTAAAGAGTGGTCGAAGACATGCATTATGGTTATCGAAGACGACGCCCAGGCCGGCCCTGACCATGTTGACGGCCACCGCACAGTGTATATGGCCATCAGCCCCTACACACGCCGTGGTTATGTTGATTCTTCGTTTCATACCACAACAAGCATGATTCGCTCAATCGAACTCATGCTGGGGCTCCCACCCATGAACCGGTTCGACGCCATGGCCTTTCCGATGGAAGGCTGTTTCAACGATAAAGCCGACCTTACACCTTACAAAGCCGTGCCGAATAATATCCCGCTGGATGAACGAAACCCAGGTGCCAATGGCAAACGGATGACAGCCCTCGACAGATTTTGGCTGAAAAAGACCATGGAGCTTGACTGGAGCCATCTTGACGCAGCCGACCCCTATTGGCTCAATCGTATCAACTGGTACAGCTTTCATGGCACATCCCGGCCATATCCAGGCCGGCCAGGCGATGCTCCAGGACAGTTTGAGGAAGAAGACGAAGAAGAGCAGCGACGGGAAATGCTCGGCGAAGAAGATGACGACTGAAACGTTCCTTCTGCCATTCCATCAGTCACCGACTGCGAGTTCAGAGAGAAAGTGGATAAAATGAGCACTAAAAAATATGATCAGTCGTTGATAAGCCGCCGGTCTGCCATGGCAGGTATGGCGGGAGGTCTGTTGGCCGCAGGCTCACTTCCTGCACAGGAAAAGAAGCCGGTTCGGCGGCTGCTTTATGTAGCCACACCAGGTATTCGTAATTATCTGGAATATGGCGGCCATGGGCTGGTTGTACTTGATATTGATGCAGGTCACAAGTTTGTCAAACGCATTCCACTGGCTGGTTTCAATGCGGAAGGCAAGCCGGATAATGTCAAAGGTGTGTGTGCCAACGCGCGGCTTGACATGATTTTTGTCAGCACAACCCGAACCTTGCAGGCTGTGAACCTGAAGAGCGAAAAACTGGCATGGGAACGCAGTTATGAGGGTGGTTGCGACCGCATGTCGATGGACCCCGGTGGCCGGTTCATTTATCTGCCTTCGTTTGAAAAAGACCACTGGCACGTTGTTGAGCCACTCACTGGCGACATTCTGGCAAAAATCACTCCCAAATCAGGGGCCCATAATACAATTGTCGGGCTTGATGGTCGCCATGCTTATCTGGCAGGGCTAAAATCACCAAACCTGACTGTCTGTCGCACAGACAACCATACGGTCGAGAAAACTGTGGGGCCTTTTGCCGCACCAATCCGGCCATTTACCGTAAACGGCCGGCAGACTCGGGCTTATGTCTGCGTTAACAGTCTTCTTGGATTTGAAATCGGCGATATTGAAACCGGTAAAAAATTGCACAGGGTGGAAGTGCCAGGATTTAAGCAGGGGCCAGTGAAGCGGCATGGTTGCCCCAGCCATGGAATTGGCCTTACGCCTGATGAAACGGAAGTCTGGGTAGTGGATGCGTTTAACCAGAAAGTTCATGTGTTTGACATTACCACCGACCTGCCAAAATTCAAAGAATCGCTAAGTGTGCGTGACGAGCCGGGCTGGGTAACATTTACGGTTGCCGGAGACTATGC
>JBJTRR010000519.1:0-2472 GCA_046076185.1 bacterium
GCGCCCTGGGTGCCAAGCGAAGGGATATCGTTCAGCAGTTCCTGATCGAAACCATTGTGCTTTCGGGCGTGGGTGGAATTCTGGGTGTGGCCATTGGCGTGATCATTCCGTTCGCCATCGTTTACTTCTCAAATGCGGAAGTGAAGGCGGTGGTGACATTCTTCTCGGTCATCGTCGCATTCAGTGTGTCGGTATTCGTGGGTGTGATTGCCGGCCTTTATCCCGCCCGTCGTGCGGCGATGATGGACCCGATTGAAGCCCTCAGGCACGAATAATCTACAGGCTTGCGCATCTGGCTTTCGGAAAACACTTGAAACCCGAGCGAAGTCAGACTATTCTTAAACATAATTGAAATGTGCCGGGTGTGGATCTTCTCCACATCCGGTTCTCTTTTGGGGCGAGCGTCCCAAGTCTGCATGTTCCGTCCCTGGCGAAAAAAACAAAAATTCCCGCCGGGCAGCAGGATGATTTCTGATTCAGCGTTTTTGTGCATGATTGGAGAACCAGGGAATGGCGATTGAACGCATCCCCATGTCAAAAGAAGGTTACGAGAAACTCAAAGAGCAGCTCGATCATTTCAAAAATGTCGAAGCTCCGCGAATTGCAAATCAGCTTGCGGAAGCACGCGCTGAGGGTGACCTTTCGGAAAATGCCGAATTTGATGCGGCTGTTGAAGCCCAGGGAATGCTTGACGCCAAGATTCGCGAGCTGGAATCAAAGCTCGCCTCAGCCCAGATTGTTGACAGAAGCAATATCAAGACCGACCGAGTTGTGTTCGGCTGCAAGGTGACAGTTAAAGATCTCGACTTCGACGAGGAAGAGCAATACACCCTGGTCAGCCCCGGCGAAGAAGACTACGAAAACAACAAGATCCTCGCCTCAAGCCCGGTGGGCAAAGGCCTGGTCGGCAAGGCTGTGGGTGAAGTGGCAGAAATACCAATTCCCCGCGGCATTTTAAAGCTTCAGGTTCTGAATATCGAAGTCGCTGACTAACCAGCCATGGCGGGCGGCCGACTCTCTCACAGCGTGGCCCGAATCCTTGCTCTGGTCGCTCTTGTGGCGGCCCTGCCTGTTTATTCCGTTTCGGGGCAAACGGCCCAGAAGCCGAAAAGCGATGCCCCTCAGGTCATTTCAAGCCAGAAGTTCAGCGAACTTCAGGGCAGGAATACTCAGGGGGCTGGCTCATCTTCAGCCAGTCGCCCCGCCAGCCATCTTTCGACCAGCTTTTACGGCATTCAGGCCGAGGGCGATACGTTTGTCTTCGTGATTGATAATTCCACCAGCATGCTTGATGGTGGCCGGCTGGCCGCAGCCCATTCCGCCCTTAATGTGGCGATCCGTCGCCTGAAATTTCCGCAGAAGTTTTATATTCTCGCGTTTGACGCCGGCACACTTGCCGTGCCCTGGGGGCCATTCATCTCGGCCCAGTCGGCCGATGCCCGGAAGGTGCCCGGCTGGCTTGCCCGCCTCACCCAGAAGGACGGCACACTACCTGGCCCGGCACTGCGGCAGGCCATTGGCCTGAACCCCAGCGCCGTCTTCTTTCTGACCGATGGCCAGTTCGACGACCCCACGCCTGCCCAGATTAAAAGCTGGAACACCGGCAAAGTGCCGGTGCATGTGATCGACCTTGGCCCAGCTATCCAATCATCGCCTATACTTCGCCAGATTGCCAGCGATTCCGGCGGAGTTTATCGCCGGGCCCGTTGAAGCCCGGAGCGTTTGGGTTAAAGGCAGTTCGGCTGATTGATCAAGCCCCGCCCAGCCATGGCGGCATCACTCCTGACTTGGGCAGCTTCACAAGGCTGATCGACAAAATATTCGGATTGGCCGACAACTGCTCAAGGGCCTCAGCCGGCGGGGCACTGTCCAGGTTCACCACGCCAATCGCTTCGCCGCCGGGGGCGTCGGCTTCACGCCCCACCGACATGCCGGCGATATTCACGCCATATTTGCCCATTGTGGTGCCCATAAAGCCAATCAGGCCCGGAACATCGCGATGGCTGAAGACAAAGAGGGTGCCGTCAAGCGTGGCATCCAGCCGATATGGCCCAAGCTTCACCAGCCGCAGTTGGGTTTTGCCGAAAAGTGTGCCAGCGGCGACATATGTCTTGCGGTCGCTGGTCACCTCGGCCTGAATCAGCGTGCCGAAATCAGCGGTTTCCGGCGATTTTTCCTCGATAATCGTTATGCCCCGGCTCTTGAGAAGGCTCTCGGCCGAAACCAGATTCACTGGCGAACTCATGGCCGATTCCATCCAGCCCGCCGCAAAGGCCAGCTTCACCAGCCGGGTATTCTTCGTGGCCACCTCGCCGCGGAAGACCAGCTTCACGCCCTGAATGGTGCCCCTGTCCATCTGGGCATGCAGCATGCCCAGCCGCCGCCCCATGTCAAGATAAGGCTTCAGGTCGGCCAGCTCGGCCTTGTCCATGCTCGGCAGGTTCACCGAAAAACGCACCTGGCCCTTCTGGA
>JBJTRR010000520.1:0-4359 GCA_046076185.1 bacterium
ATCGATCGCCTTCTTCTGGCCCAGCTTCGGCCACTTGGGCTGAAATTTCAGGCGGATGCCGATAAAACCACGCAGGCCAGGCGAGTTTATCTTGATCTGACTGGCTTGCCACCGGCACCTGAAGAGGTGGCACGGTTTCTGGCCGATTCTCGCCCTGACGCTTATGAAAGGCTGGTTGACCGGCTACTGGCCACGCCCCGTTATGGCGAGCGATGGGCCCGGCACTGGATGGATACGGCTGGATATGCCGACAGTGATGGCGGATCATCGGCCGATACGGAAAGACCGAACGCCTGGCGATATCGCGACTGGCTGATCAGGGCTTTTAATGACGACAAACCGCTGGACCGGTTCATGCAGGAACAAATGGCAGGCGATGAGCTGGTGCCACGGCCCTGGAACAACCTGACGCCTGCCCAGGCAGATTTGCTGACAGCAACGGGTTTTTTGCGAATGCCGGCCGACGCCACAGCCAGCGATTATTCAGAAGCGGCCCGGAACCAGGTGATTACCGATACGCTGAAAGTGGTTACAACAACGACACTTGGGCTATCAGTGGCCTGTGCGCAGTGCCACGACCACCGTTATGACCCAATTTCGCATGTTGATTATTATCGTCTCAGGGCCATTTTTGAGCCGGCGTTGCACTGGCAGGGCTTCCGTCAGCCGGCCGCCCGACAGGTGTCGCTATACACAGATCTTGACCGGGCGGCATCAGCTCGGGTTGAAGACGAAGTGCGGCCGCTGGTGGAAAAGCGAAACAAATATCAGGAAGAGCAAATGAAGCTGGCCCTGGCCAAAGAGCTTGAGAAATATCAGCCGCCACTGCGTGATGACCTTCGCAAAGCGGCCGAAACCGAGCCGGGCAAGCGTTCTGATGTCCTGAAAAAGCTGCTGGATATGTACCCCAGCGTGAAAATTTCGCCAGGGGTGTTATATCAATATTTGCCCAAGGCTGCCGAAGAGCTGAAAAAGAGGGATGCCGAGATTGCTGCCGTGCGGGCAAAAAAGCCGGCAGAACAGTTTTTGGCGGTTTTTGACGAGCCCGTTGGCAAGCCTGTGCCTGCGACGCATCGGCTGCACCGGGGCGATTATCGTCAGCCACTTGAAGCGATTGAGCCGGGCGTGCCTGAAGTGCTGCGGCCTGTGGGTGCCGAGCTGGCGATAAAACCAGTGGCCAATGGCAGTCAGTCGTCGGGCCGACGTCTGGCTTTCGCCCAGTGGCTTTTTGCTGACGACAACCCGGCAACGGGCAGGGTGCTTGCCAATCGTGTTTGGATGCACCATTTCGGCCGTGGGCTGGTGGCGACAGCAGGTGAATTTGGGCGATTGGGTGAACCACCCACGAACCCGGCCCTGCTTGATTATCTGGCAACCGAGCTGAAAACCGGTGGCTGGCGGCTGAAACGGCTGCACAGGCAGATCGTGACATCAACGGCCTATCGACAATCGTCCAGTAGATCAGGTAGCAATTTAACGGCTGACCCTGACGCCGATGGGCGTCTTCTCAGCCGGTTTCCTGTGCATCGGCTTGAAGCCGAGACGCTTCGGGACAGGGCACTGGCCGCTTCCGGTCATCTGGAACCAGCCATGTATGGCCCGGCTGTTGATGTGTCGGCCGACGACACCGGCCAGGTCACAGTTGCAGGTAATTCCGGCCATCGTTCGATTTATGTAAAGCAGAAACGAAGCCAGCCAGTCAGCCTGATGGTCGCCTTTGACGCACCTGTGATGGAAACCAACTGCGAACGTCGAACATCGGCGACCGTTGCGACTCAATCGCTGATGCTGATGAACGGGCAATTTTTGATCGACGAATCGGGCCGGCTGGCGACATCAGCAAGCGATGCCAGGGCTATGCCAATACTGACGGATGCAAAACTCATAGAAAAAGCCGCAAAAGCCCAGCCCCCAGTGAAAAATGAGCCGGCTGATCTTGCCAGGCGGGTGGCTGTGGTGTGGGAGCGGGCCTATAGCCGGGCACCTTCTGAGGAAGAGATCACGCAGGCTGTTGCGTTTGTCAGAGATCATTTGAAATCGGGTGGGCCGGTTGCACCCGGGCTGAAGGCTGACCAACCGGCACACCAGGTACTGACGGCGCTGGGGCACCTGGGGCAAGCCCTGATGGCCTCAAACGAATTTCTTTATCTGGACTGAAATGGAGCTGGAATAAGCCATGAGCGATACCAATTCACCGATGATGCTGCCCCAGATCCATGAATCGTCACGCCGGAGTTTTCTGGCCCGAAGTGGCATGGGCCTGGGGGCTCTGGCACTCGTCAAAATGCTTGAGGAACAGGGGCTACTGGCCCAGGTTGTCAAACCGATCACGAAACCGGTTTATTACGATGTTTTGCCGAAGCCGCCGATGTTTGCGCCCAAGGCGAATGCTGTTATTTCGATGTTCATGCACGGCGGGCCAAGCCATGTGGATTTGTTTGACCCCAAGGACGAGCTGCAAAAGCGTAATGGGCAGGATTATCCTGGCGACATTGTTTACAGCTTCGTGAACCGTGCCTCAAAAAAGCTTTTGGGAAGCCCGTTCAAATTTGAGAAGCACGGCCAGTCGGGGCTGCCGGTTTCCGAACTTCTGCCGCACACAGCCAGGGTGATTGACGACATTTGTGTGATGCGGTCGATGCACACCGGCCATAATGGGCACGAGGTTTCGATCCGTTATTTTCACGGCGGCAAGGCGGGCATTCTGGGGCGGCCGACATTGGGCTCGTGGGTGGTGTATGGCCTGGGCACAGAAAACCAGAATTTGCCGGCATATATGGTGCTGACAGACCCGGCTGGCCTGCCGGTGGATGGCGTGACGAACTGGTCGAACGGGTTTATGCCGCCCTTGTTTCAGGGTACGGTTCTGCGGCCACGCGAGCCAAGGATTTTTAACCTGAATCCGCCTGATCACCTGAAAGGTGAAGTTCAACGGAAAAATCTGGCGTTTCTGCGAAAGCTGAACGAGAATCATGCGGGCGAGCATCCCGGCGAAGGTGATCTGGAAGCACGGATCGCGAGCTATGAGCTGGCAGCACGCATGCAGACAGCGGCGACCGATGCACTTGATATTTCAAACGAGAGCGAAGCCACGAAAAAACTTTATGGAATTGATGAGCCGGAAACGCGAGACTATGGCACCCGATGCCTGATTGCCCGGCGACTTGTCGAACGTGGCGTGCGTTTTGTGCAGCTTTTCATGGGTGGGCAGCCATGGGATAACCACACGAATATCCGCAAATCGCTGCCGGCGATCTGCAAACGAACCGACAAACCGGCCGCGGCCCTGGTGACCGACCTGAAAGAGCGCGGCCTGCTTGATACGACGCTTGTGCACTGGGGTGGAGAAATTGGCCGCCTGCCAGTGACGGAAGGAACAGGGCCGGAATCGGGCCGCGACCATAACGGCCAGGGCTTTACGGTGTGGCTGGCGGGAGGAGGTATCAAAGGAGGTCAGGCCTATGGATCAACCGACGAATTTGGCCACAAGGCTGTTGACAAGGTTGTCACACCCAACGATTTTCAGGCTACGCTGCTGCACCTGATGGGGATTGATCACACAAAGCTGCGGTATCAGCATAATGGGCGTGAGGAATGGCTGACATCCAATTCACCCGAAGCCAGAGTCATCCGCGAGATTATGGTTTGATCTCAGACAATCAATTGTGCTGAAAAAAAACTCATCAAGAATCAGCGGAAGTGCTTGAAATTGATTTCAGCCCTTCGACCTTTTCGTTAAAATCAAATGAATAGCTGCATTCAATCTACGATTGCAGCAGGTATGACTCATATGAAAACTGAAAAAACAGGGTGATTTGTCGATGTATCGTAGAAATATCATAAAAACAGCAGTGGCTGGAATAAGTGTTTCTGCTCTGGCAGAATCAATGGTTTTTGCTGACCCGGAAGGGCTCAAGCCACTGGCGATTGGTTCAAAAGCACCAGATTTTGATTTGCCGGGTGTGGATGACAAACGTTACAGGCTGGCGGATTTCAATTCAGCCGAGGTGCTGGTGGTGATCTTCACATGCAATCACTGCCCCACTGCCCAAGCTTATGAAGAGCGAATGATGCAGTTTGTGGAAAAATACAGATCTCGCGGCGTGGCGGTTGTTGCCATTTCGCCTAATGATGATAAGGCGCTGAGGCTTGATGAACTTGGATTTACGGATGTCAGTGATTCGCTGGCCGACATGAAAGTGCGGGCTGCCGACCGGAAATTCAATTTCCCCTACCTTTACGACGGTGAGTCGCAGAAAGTGGCACTGGCTTATGGCTGCCTTGCCACGCCACATGTTTTTGTTTTTGATAAAAATCGCCAGTTGCAATATCAGGGCCGGTTTGACGATGCCGAGGTTG
>JBJTRR010000521.1:0-3253 GCA_046076185.1 bacterium
CGGGCCTCTTTGTCGTTCAGCCGGGCCATCATCGCCCCAGAGCCGCCTTCATGAGCCCAGGGCGGAATGATGCTTGACAGGTTGTTATTCCCGCGTGTGTAGGGATATACGTTGGCCTGAACATTCACGCCGCGGGCCCGAGCGGCCTCAATCAGGGCGACGACTTCGTTCATGCGGCCCCAAAGCTTTTCGTCAGCAATTTTGATGTGAATGATATCAAGCGGCACGCCGGCCCGCTCAGCCACTTCAATCACCTGCTTTACCGAATCAAAAATATCAAGCCCTTCGCTGCGGATGTGCGACGAAAAAGTGCCGCCACGCTGCTTCAGAACCGAGCAGAGGGCCACCAGATCTTCTGTTGTGGTCAGCGATCCCGGTGGCATCATCAGCATGGTCGAAAGGCCCAGCGCCCCCTCGGCCATTGCCTCGTCAAGCAGTTTCTTCATCTCGTCAATTTGTGCAGCAGTGGGCCTGGCGTGCGACTTGCCCATCACGCATTCCCACAGGTTATCAAGGCCCACATAGCTCGCCACATTAATGCTGGTGCCCAGCCGGTCGATGGCGTCAAAATAGCCGGCCATGGTTGTCCACGAAAGTTTCTGGCCCCGCACATTGGCCACCTGTGGCGGCAGTTTGCCCTGGTTGGGGCCGACAGAACGCCCTTCGCCCAGAATGTCGGTCGTCACGCCCTGGCGAATTTTGCTTTGGGCGTGGCCGTCTTCGAGCAGAAGGTCGTCGGAATGGGAATGAATGTCGATAAAGCCGGGGGCGACCACCATGCCCGTGGCGTCGATCGTGCGCCTGGCAGGCAGCCCGGGCAGCTTGCCCACCGCCACGATCCGGTCTTTTCTAATCGCCACATCGCCAAAAAACCACGGGTTGCCCGTGCCATCAACAACTCGCCCGCTTTTGATCACAAGATCATAACCATCCTGAGCTTGTGCCCAGGCGACATCAAGATTTGTACATATTGAAAGCACAATCGCAAAAAACGCAAACAGCGATGGGCGAATCGTGAGCGACATATCGGCCTCTGGCGGGTAGATTTTGGAGTGATTCGTGGCAATTCCGGCCGGTATATTGCCTGATCATACCGCCACCGGGCCCGCCGGGCAAATGGCAGGTGAAATTTGTTTAATACAACATTTTTGATGATCGGCGATGAAATTCTGCGGTTAAATTCAAATACAACTTACGACTGTTTGAGATCAAGCCATAAGCGGCCGGGCGAGGGTGGCTCGTGTGTGGCCAGCTTGCTTACCAGGGCGGCCGGGTCTTCGCCGACAAGTATCAGATCAAGGTGCTGCGGGCGCAGAAATTTCTCTTCAACCGCGTGCCGAAACAGGCTCAGAATCGGGTCGAAATAACCACCGACGTTCAGTAAACCAATTGGCTTCTGGTGAATTCCCAACACGGCCCAGGTCAGAATCTCGAAAAATTCTTCGAACGTGCCAATGCCCCCCGGCATTGTCAGAAAGAAGCTGGCCAGCTCGGCCATGCGGGCCTTGCGCTCGTGCATTGACCGCACCACTTCCAGCCGGGTTACGCCTTCATGCACCAGCTCGCTGACCATCAGCAAATCGGGAATCACGCCCACCACCGGCCCGCCGTGGGCCAGCACTGAATCGGCCACCGTGCCCATCAGGCCCACCTTGCCGCCGCCATAAACCAGGCCCAACTCATGCCGGGCAATTTCATAGCCCACGGCATTGGCGGCCTCGGAATAAATCGAGCGGGCCCCCGACTGACTACCACAAAAAACGCAGAAAAGCCGGGTGTCAATGGCGGGTGTGGTCATCATTTGCTCGCTGCTGAAGGCCCAGTCAGTCAATTTCCGGCCCGTTCGGGCAAAATATACCTTTCAGGCCGTGTCGTTGGCTTATAATAGCAAGAACCGGGCCGGTGGAGCAGTGTACCAAAGCCGACCCGACATAACCCCATCAAGAAAAGCCAGAGAATGAGCGAAGCGGAATTCGAATTTTACCCGGCCTGCAAGCTGTCTGACATCACCGACGATGTGGGTGTGCCCGTGGAAGTTGGTGGTCGCCTGATTGCCATCTTCCGAACCGAGGGCCAGTTTTACGCCATCGACGACGCCTGCCCCCACAAGGGTGCCCCGCTGGCCGACGGACTGGTTGATGAAAAGGCCGTGACTTGCACCTGGCACGGCTGGCGGTTCAGCCTGGAAACCGGCTGCTGGCTTGACAGCCCCCGCACGCGTGTTTCAACCTATCCCGTGCGAATCAGTGGCGAAGTCGTTGAAATCGGTATCGCCAAATAATCTTACAGGTAGAGAACACGAAGCCCCGGCCACCCTGCAATAGAAGTAAAACAACTATGAAAGCCGCATATTTCAAAACAACAGGGCCGGCTTCGGTGATTGAATTCGGCGACCTGCCCGAGCTGCCGCTTGAGCCGAAGGGCGTGCGGGTGCGGGTGAAGGCCAGTGCCCTTAACCCGATTGACCTTTATGTGCGGGCTGGCACTGTGGCGATGCCGCTGAACCAGCCGCAGATTCCAGGCTGCGACCTGGCTGGAGACGTGGTGGAAGTGGGGCCGGAAGTGACGCGATTCAAGCCTGGCGACCGGGTTTGGGGCTCGAATCAGGGCATTGTGGGGCGACAAGGCACCGCCTGCGAGCATGCCAGCGTGCATGAAGACTGGCTTTATCATGCCCCGATGGGTGTATCTGATGTGGACATGGCGGCCATGGCCCTGACTGGCATCACCGCCCACCTGGGGCTTTTTGATCGGGCAAGGCTGCAGCCGGGCGAATCGGTTTATGTCTCGGGTGGCTCGGGCGGCGTGGGGTCGATGGTCATACAAATGGCAAAGGTTGCCGGGGCCCGGGTGGCGACCACAGCCGGAAGCCCCGAAAAAATGCAGCTTTGCCGGGAATTGGGTGCCGATCTTGTTCTCAATTACAACTCGGGCGATCTTGCCCGGTCGCTGCGTGATTTTGCCCCACAGGGGCTGAATTTGTGGTTTGAAACACAGCGAGAACCTGATTTTGTGGGCAGTTTTCCGCTGCTGGCCCAGGGCGGCCGGTTTATCGTGATGGCCGGCCGAACGGCAGAGCCCGTTTTCCCCTCGCTGGGTTCGTTTTACCCCAGAAATCTCTCGATATTCGGCTTTGCCATGTTTCAGTTTTCGCCCGAGGCACAGCGAGCCACTGCGCAGGAAATGATTCGCTGGGCAGCCACAGGCCAGCTTCGGGCGATTGTTGGCAAAAAATTTCAATTGACCGAAACGG
>JBJTRR010000522.1:0-7388 GCA_046076185.1 bacterium
TGACGACCTGCGTATCCCAACCGCTTGCGGCCGCACCTGTGGTGGTATTGGCCGACTGGCGAACACCAACGGCCAGATTCACATCGCCCGAGAATCCGTCTTTCGGCGTGATTGTCACGGCCGCACCATTGATGCTGACCGTGACTTTATCGGCGTTGTTCATGGGCGCAACACTGACTTCAAGATTATCGTTCTCAAGATCAGTCGCCGGCACATTGAATGTCACCGGCTGATTGAGTGGCGTTGAAATGGCCGCGATTTTGCCAAGGAACGGCGGATCATTCACAGGGTCGGCATAATTGGTGACAACCACCTTCTGCTGCGATGATTCGCCGTCGGAAGCGGTGGCTGTGATGGTCAGCTCGCTGGCAGGCGTGCCCTGTGGCACCTGCACGATCATGACAGCATCAGTGTTGTCCTGAATCACACTGGCTTTGCCAATGATCACCGGGGTTGTGGGCACGTCGGTTTTGTTGGTTGTGACATTCTGAATCTTGTTCAGGACATCAAACCCGCTGACGAGCTGGCCGAAGATGGTGTAATTGAAGTCGAGGGTTCTCTGGGGCCCGGTCGTCACAAAAAATTGCGAGCCATTGGTGTCTTTGCCCGAATTGGCCATGGCAAGCTGGCCCGAGCCTGAGAAAATGGCATTGGCATTAAATTCATCGTCAAATGAATAGCCTGGGCCGCCTGTGCCATTACCCTTGGGGTCGCCACCCTGAATCATGAAATTCTTGATAATCCGGTGGAATGTCAGGCCATCGTAGAAGCCTGAAGAAACCAGCGACTTGATCTTGTTGACCGTTTCCGGGGCCAGGTCGTCAAAAAGCTTGAATGTCAGGTCGCCATAGCCCGAGATATTCATTCTGACGAATGTACCACCACTGAGAATCGTGGTCTTCACATTCTCATTGCTGGCGCTGGTTGAATAGGAAACGGAAGTCATGTCGGAAGTGGTGCTTGACAAAGGCACAATCAGGCTTTTGTTGCCAGGCACATTCAGGTTGGCCAGCGGCTGCATCGCCGGTGCCGCCAGCAGCTCGCGCGACTCCATGTTCTCAACCGCCGGATTACTCATCCGCGAGAGACGTCGAATCGCACTCTTCGAGGAATGAACAGCTTTTAAATCTTCTTTGCGTGACATGGTGAATCCTTTCCCCCTTGAATCACTGCTTCAGAGAACCCGTTTGATCCTCTTTTTGCCCAAGGCCCCCCGGCTCATCAGGCATCAGGGTCTCTTCAATCTTTAATCATCTTCGGCAAGATTCAAAATAACTCTTGAGAAAATCTGGCAAAATCAGATTAACTGATAAATCTTGCCTAAATTAACAGCCGGCTTTCGGATGTCTCACGCCGAATCATCGCACAGAGGGGTTTCGCTGAACGGAGGGTAAGCCATTGTTAATTCAGCCTTTATCGCTTCGGTCCCGCTGCCTGGCGTGGTGGTCTCAAGGGCCAGCAGGGCCCGATCGGCAAAAAGACTGAGCAGTCGTTCCCGGGTGGCGGGGTCGTTGATTTCTTTCAGAATCCGGGGCCGCCAGATACTGGCAAGCCTGGCCAACCGGCCGGCAGCCGGCAGCAGGCTTTCGGCAATCTGGTCGCGCACTGCCGCCGCAAGCCCGGGCGATGCCTGATCAGTATGAACGGAAACGCTGATGGCATCGCCCCGCCCCACAGCACCAATCTGAAAATCAGGTGCCAAATCGTCAAAGGTTGTGGCTGAAGAGACAGCAACCCCGTGCCGGCGGCAATCGCTGATCACCTGCCGGTTCACGCCGGGCGTGGCACAGGCCAGCACAAGCCGCGGCCTGCTCTCAATTTCAGTGAGTTCATCAATCAGCCCGGCGTTGTAGGGCTGGCTTTGCAGCTCAAGGCCATTGCGTATCAGTTCCCCCCATTCAGGGCCCTGAATGCGCGGCAGGGGGTCAACCCCGGTAACCACGGCCCCTTCGCGCTGAAATAGCAGGGCTCGCCTCTGCCCGACCTGCCCAAGGCCAACCACAAGCACATGCATTCCAGTTACATCAAGCCAGATGGGAATCATGATTGTTGGCTTATCTGGTCAAAAAAAAGGCAGGTTCAGGGCATGTCATGGTTTTCAGGTTCGGGCTGGCCCGTCATGAAAAGCCAGTTTTGGTAATCGACATAAAGTTCCGGCTCGCCCCGCAACCCGGCACCTTCATCGCGATAGCCCATGTTTGATGTGATAATCTCGCCCTGCCATGTCATTTCCAGGCGACGCCGTTCCGGCTGGGTTTTGTACCAGGCCAGAAACTGGTTGATTTTTCTGAGAAGGGTGAACGATGAAGCGTCATCGGCCACACCGGCGGCATAATACCACGGCGCGGGTGTCAGGCGGCCGGGCAGGAGTTCAATCCGGTTTCGCCACGGGCTGTCGCTGCCGGTGCATGCCCAGTAGTAAATCGGCCGGTCAACCGCAAAGGCATTGACAATACCATCGGCCAGGCACTCGTGAATACGGCTCTGGTCAGAGTAAGTGATGAGATTTCCCAGGCGAATTCGCCCGCCGGGCAGGCTTTCGTTGGCAGTCCAACGCACGCCTGCATCTTCAAGCGTCTTCAGTGCGGCAGGGTCGTTAATGCAGCCCAGAGTTTTGCCTGAAAGGCTGTTAATGTCTTGAATACGTACATCGCCAACCCTTCTGGCCAGCACGAATTGAAGATAGGTGTAAGCATCAGAATAAGCAACCCTGCGATATCGCGGGCTTGGTGGCAGGGCCGACCACATGACATCGGCCTCGGCTTCGCCAGGTGACTGACCCACCCAAAGCAGGTCTGTGCACTGATCCCACGGAAATTCAATAAAATGGCACTGCACGCCCAGCCAGCGGGCAAAAGCCCTGGCATATTCAACATCAAGCCCCTGAAGCGGTCCGCCACGCATGCGGAACGACAGCCCCTTAAAGTCAGGCTCGATGGCGATGCGAATGGCCCCACGATGAATGATTTCCGCCAGTCGGTCGAAGGTTGGCTCAGTGCGGATCTTTTCCAGGCTCATCACCGGCTTCAGCGAATCAAACGGGTCGTTATCAAACCAGACCTTTTCCACATTCGAACTTAAATCAACCGCCGCCTGATTTTTCTCGACCACGCGGCTTGCCAGCACCCGAAGCGTTTCGAGCGTTTCGGCGACAATCCGGCTGTTGGCCGTGATCATGTCAAGTTCTGCCCTTGATGAATCAACAACCTGCTGAAATTCCTGCTGGGTTTTGGCAATGGTCAGGCCTGTCTGCTTCAGGGTTTCATGGGCCTGGTTGTCGAAATTGGCCAGCAGTGCTTCGACATCCGCCAGGTTCATGATTTTTACGGCTTCAGTGCTTGATTCGGTCGCTTCGTTGGCCAGCCCCTTGATCTCCTGGGCAACCACCGAAAATGTCCGCCCATGATCGCCAGCCTTGGCCGACGCAATCTGGGCATTGATCGAAAGCATCCGGATGGTTTTTCCGATCTGGCCAACGGAATCAAGCACCGATTCAAGCTCGTGCCGCTTGTTGTCAAGAAGCTGGCGAGTGTCGTCGAGACCGGTTTTCAGGTCGGTAAAGGTCTGCACCAGTCCCTGATTCAGGCCGCTGACCATTTTTGCGAATGTTTCAAGGGCGACATCAATCTGAATGTGTGTCCGGGCGACCGACTCATTCAGCCGGCCTGTCCATGCCTGAATCTCGTCAAGCAGTCTCTGCTGGCCGGAAAGGTCGCTGCCGACCATTGATACGCGATAGGCCAGCCGCTCCTGAAGCCGGTGCAGTGTCACTCGAAGATCAATGTCAGAATCGCCATGCTCCGGTTCCCGGGCCCGATCGCAATTCTGATCAGCTGTTAAGTCCATGTGGGGTTGAGTCTTGGCTCTGCTTTGTCAAGTTGGCATTCACTGGGCGCATTAATACACACAAGCATTCACGATAAATCGTGTTATGTCAAATTCTTAACTTTACAGGGCCGTTTTATTCACCTTCTGCGGAAAATGGGTCAGGCACGTTCGGTGTGCTTTCGCGAGCCAGTCCCGCCTTTTTCAAGCTCCTCAGAATCTCGTCGTATGGCTCGACTAACGAAAATGAAACAGCCATGCACCTCTGTATCAACAAAAACGGATCGCCCACCCTGGGGCGATCCGCTGGCATGAATCATCATCAGCCTGGTTGGAATTATGGCTGATTTCTCTGAATATTGGCCGTGAGAACACGGTCAATCGACTCCTTGACTTCTTCAAGATGGGCTCTTGAAGTGTCGTCCCAGCCGGGGTTGGCGGCCAGTGCGGCGTCAATCTTCTTTGAAATCTCCTTCAGGTGCATGCGTGCCAGGGCACGTGCATCAGGTGGCAGGCTGCCGCCACCACCGGCAAGCATGAGGAACGATGGCAGGTCAGCCGCGGCCGACCGGCCCGAGCCAAGCACCATGCCGGCCAGGCGGCCGACATAATCGCGCTGAAGGTTGCGCCGGGTGATGGAAAGGCTCCGTTTGCCGTCTTTTGCCGGGGTATTGGCCACATCGCCAATAATGGAATCAGTGAAGGTGCGGAAAAGCTCTTCAACCTTCAGGGGCTTGGTGGCCGGGTCGGCCATGGCTTCCTGATTCTGAATCCGGTTCAGGGTTGATGCACTGAGCGTCTCGTTCAGCGGAATGCGCTGCACGTTCAGAACGGCATCGTAGTATTTGTAACCAGGGTCGCCCATGTTCATGTCGGCGGCCCAGTGATTCCACCTTTCGGTTGTCAGCTTGCGAAGCAGTTCGGGCGAAACCTGGAACGGGTTATCGTTCAGGATCTTCTCGCGAATCAGCTTCAGGGCAGCACGCTGCTGATCACCCGAAACCGGTGAAACAGGGTCTTTTGCACCCTTGGTTCCCTTATGGTCGCGGGTGTAATACTGGCCGCCAATGTGCCCACTTGCAAGGGCTGCGGCATTACCCCACTGGGAAACCAGCGGCGTAAAGGCGCGTCGCAGGCGAATCCACGACTCGCCATCCTTCACCACGCGGGCGTCAAGCCCCTTCAGCAGGTCGGTCGCCAGGTCGATCCGGTCTGACGAGAACCGCAGAAGGTCGCTGCCCAGATCATAGGCATTCACCATCGGGTCAAGGCCCGAGATGCGGTCTTCGTCGGTGCCGTAAGTCAGGTCGGCTTCGGGTGATCGGGCGGCAATTTTTGCCAGTTCGGCATCTTCATTGCCATCAATAATCTTGTAGGCATATTCAATCACCCAGTAGTCGTAAGGGCCAAGGGTGGTTGAGAAGTAGTCGCCCTGCGGCTTGCCCTTGGGGGCCAGGTTAATCGGGGCATAGTCCATCACGCTGCCGGTAATGCCCTTCTCGCTGGTAATCTTCTTGTCGTGCAGTTGGTCGGCATTCAGCATGGCACTGGCACGGAAATTGTGCCTCAGGCCCAGCGAATGGCCCACTTCGTGCATCACAACTTCTTTAATGGCTTGGCCAATCAGTTCTTCCGGCAGCCTTGGGGCCTCTTCCTTTTTGGGCTCGTCTTTCTTGGCTTCGCCCTTCTTTTCTTCTTCCTTCTTGGGCGGGTCGGCCAGGGCAACGGTTGCCAGAGTCATTTCATATGAAATGCCGGCAGCGAAATTGCACATGGCATGATTGGTGCCCAGGTGTTTCTGCAGGGCCAGGTCAAGCGATGACCATTCGGCCGGGGTGGCATGAAGGGCATGATCGCCGGTAATGGCTTCATGGGCATTCAGAATGGGCGTGGGTGAACCAAAACCCTTACGGGCCGCAAGGATCGGGCTGATGATCTCGCCCAGAACCGGCTTCATGGCCGATTCGTCGCCCTGGCTGGCTGCTGGCACCGGAATGCCCTTCAGCTCGGCATACATCTGCTTCCACGCACGAATCCACGAAGCATCAAAAACCACATCGCCGTCAAGCATTTCGCCTGTCAGCGGGTTGGCCCGCAGGTTTGATCGAGCATAGGTGCTGTCGCTGGTTATCCACTTCAGCGTGCAATAGTTCAGGTCTTCGGGGTCGAACTCGTCGCGCTCGTTCTGCCAGCGAACGGCAATTGCATTGGCAATGCCGACTTTCTCAAAAGCCTTGTTCCATTCCAGGATACCGGCTTCAACATAAGGCCGAAGCTCAATGGGCACCGTGTCTTCCACCCACCAGACAATCTGCTTTTTGGGTGGGCTGAGCTTGGCACGGGGGTTGGCCTTTTCCAGCCGCCAGCGATTGATCTGCCGGACAAACTGGGTGTCAGGGTTATTTGAGCCGAAGTCCTTCACGGCACTCAGGAAGTGGCCAACACGATTATCAGCCATTCGCGGGCGATACATCGGGTCAGGCAGGCGGCAAAGGCTGTAGTGAACCACCACGGTCAGGCCACGCGAATCAACCACCGACGGGTCGCTACCGCGGCCTGAGAAGGTTGTTTCAACCTGAAGCTCGATATTGTTCGGGAAGGTCTTGATCTTATTCCACGACGTCCGGCTCCGGTCAGGGAAGCCAAACGGCAGTTGGGCAAAATTGCCAAAGAAGATATCGGTGAAGTTAATGACCACAGAGCCGCCCATCGGGTTCATTGAGAGAATGGGCAGCGACTGAATGATCGAGTCGGTGTAGTTCTGCTCAACGGCCTTTTCAAGGTCTCGGTTTGATGTCTTGAAGTGAATATTGCGACGGATCAGCTGAACACGATCGCCCACCCGCTTGAAGATCAACACCCATTCGTCGTCGGATGTGATTGGCGTGCCGGCCTGGGCCAGACCCTTGGCAATGGTGATGGGTGCCAGAAACGGCTGGTTGAACTGCTGTGGCTTGATCTCGGCATAGAGATTGTCGTCCTTCTTGTGCAGCACAAAAAGGCCGTCGTATTTGGTGGCGTCTTTGGTCAGATCGTTAAAATCGCCGTATTTTTTGGTGGTGCCACCAAAAAGGCCTGAGAGACTCGACGGACGCGCCGCTGAGTGAGCCCCGCCGGGCGGCATGGGTGGTGTGGGTGGCTTGGGGTCGGCGTCCTGGGCGATTGCCGCAGCAATCGTCGGCAGAACCGCCACGGCCAGTAGTGGCAGGAACTTACGTTTCATGGTGAGCCTGTAAACCTGTTGCGAATCATGGGGTGTAAAGCAGGGCGATGATGCTCTTGCCGACCATTCGGTCTGATAGTCCATCAAATCATCATCTCACGGACATTCTACTATCATAATTCTTACACATAATATTTTGACCAGACAGCCCAGACAAAAATTTTGTGAATTTTCACGCAGAAGCCCTATCCTGAATAATCCTTATTTTCGAATGCCGGCTAATGGTTTCTGTGAGTGAGAAGAGTGTTTATCTCATTTCAAAATAAGGTCTTGTATGCTAATGTGCCGAGCTTTTGGAAAAAAGGTTCAGCACCACCACACCCGCCGTAATCAGGGCAAT
>JBJTRR010000523.1:0-2261 GCA_046076185.1 bacterium
GTGCGACTGTCAACGTGGGTGGCACTCAGGTTGAAAACCCAAGGGCTGGTGCTCTCGCATGGGTCAGGCTGCCGAACGATGTGATTGATATTCCGACCATCGACGACGATGGCCGCGATATCACGACCCGGAATGTTGGCCTTTGCGAAACCAACCTCAAAAGCTGGTGGGACCTTCGCAGCGACCCCAAGGGCAATTCGCAGAGCCGGGGTGTCAGGCCCTATTACCGCTTCAAGCTGATCAGCAAGAAATATAATTGTGCTTCGGTGGTCATGGCCGCCCTGCTTTCCAGCGGCTGCGGGCTGTTCATCAAGCCATCAAAGCCACTTTTCGCCATCAGCCCGGTTGATGTGCTGAACTACGCCCGCAAACTTCAGAGAAAACTTACCCAGATCAACGCCACCCTTCAAACGGTGCAGGATCAGGCCCTGGCCGACTATCAGAACTTTCGCCAGACACGTTATGTTGACTCGGCACTTGTCAATGGTGATATCTGGACATGTGAAGCCTGGCGGCAGGCCAGCGCCGTTTCTGTCGGCCGCCGCAAGGAACATGTGGCCCGCATTGACCAGCTGCTGCAGCAATATTGGGCCAGAGGGGCCTGGAGCTGATACACTTCGTCTGACAAAGAATCCATGCTTGAAGATATCTTGATCCAGATTCAGGATCACATCCTTCAGAAACCGCAGAGCGACCGCCGCGTCGCCATCCTGAAGCTGGGCGTGCAGGTTCAGGCCAAGCTTGACGAACGAGCCCGTGCCGATATGGATGACGAAGAAGATTATGATTGACAGACATAAGGGGATGAGTGAATTCACTAAGGAGCATCTCAAAGGCACGATTGATCGTGCCTTTTTTTCGTTGTTTAACCCGTTGATTTCAGATCGCTAACCAGCGAGCAGGTCTCTGATTTGAACGAGCCGATAGCGAAAGCAACGGCCAGCTCTGGCTAATCTCAGCCCAGGGCATGGCAGGATGGAATTGGCAATTTCCTTATCCTTTAAATCATCGACCCATAGTTTCAGTAATGAATTGATCTTTCACAGGCAGAATTTGTTGTGCCGCTCAGGTGCTTTCTTCTTGAACCGACATTTCGGCCCCAGGTTTTGCGTAGGTCACTCGTCAAATGAGCCTGACACCACCTGAATTCTTATCTGCCCTCTTTTATCCGGATATTCCGGTATTCATGCAGGCCATCCTCTGCCTGAAGGCCGAGATAGCCCTTTTTCAGCGAGCTTGCCGATTCTGACGACGAAACCAGTTCGCCATTGAGCCTGACTTCCATTTTCGGTCCGACCACTGTAATGTCGTATTCGTTCCACTGGCCATCGGGCTTCAGGGCCTTTTTTGCCAGTTCCACATTCAGCTTGTGATCGGCATTAAATATTTTGCCCATTCGTGCCGTGTTTTCAATCTGCACTTCATACTTTTTATCGGGCCAGTCCTTACCCTCCATCCCCGCCCTGACAAACAGCCCACCATCCTGCTTCGGCTTCAGAAAGCGGAATTCCATGCGGATATGAAAATCGGCATATTGCCTGTCGCTGCGTAGCCAGCCATGCCCCTTGTCATGCCTGATCACACCATCTACCACATCAAATTTCGCCCCGTTCATCAGGTGCCAGCCGTTAAGGGTTTTACCATCGAAAAGACTGACAAAGCCTTCCTCAACGGCATTGGCCGGCAGCACCGGAATCAGACAACCCACGACGACTGCCATGACAAATGCCATTCTCACGATTCTCTTCGTCATTTCATCACCCTTCACAGCCAGTCGCCCATGATGACAAGCACAATTCGCCCAGTAGATTACCGGCCAAAGCTTCATTGAACCCAATTAAATCAGGCCCGGGTGCTACCGTCAATCTTCGAACGAAAGGAACACGTGCCCGTTTCATTCGTTCGATCGAGCCATCAAGATGATGAACAGCCGAACTGGAAATTCGCGGACTGCCTCAGAATCCGAGAGTTGAATCGCCAAAAGCCCGGTTTCTGCTGGAAAACCTCCCTCAACTGGTGGCCATCAGGGCAGGGCTTTTGAATTTTTCTTGAAAAAAAACAAAAAAGCGCGAGCGTAATGGGGCACTTTTGGAATTACTTAGTACCTCTCCCGCAAATTAACGATTTGAATTCCTACGCGGCTACGGCGGGTTGCAAGGTTTTGTGATTCTCGATGTTGCATTTGGCCATGATCTTGGCTGCCGATTTCGTGGTCCAAGCGAATGGATGCGCAATCTCGTTCCATTCTTTCACGAAAGCCG
>JBJTRR010000524.1:0-6910 GCA_046076185.1 bacterium
CATCAACTTTTCGTTGGTCGTTGGCCGCCAGACGGGGCTTCAGGCGGTTTACATCCTCAAGTACAAAGTCGATCATGCTTTGACGATGTCGCTTTCTCCGCCAGGCATTTACATCTGAGGGATCAGCATTCCAGTCGCCGAAAAGTCGGTCGAAAACGATTCGAGGGTTGACTTCCTTAGGGTTGGGGACTGTTTCTGATCGCCACGATATGTTTGAAGAATAGGCGCAGGAATAGCCACTGTCGCAATTGCCTGACTGGGCGCCGCGGTCGCAACCGACTTCCAGCGAGCGAAATTTGGTGAGGTGGCCAATCGCATCAGCAGCGACCTGGTCGGCCGAAATTCCCGCCCGGATATTCGCACCATCGGTTTTAACCGGGTGAGTTCCCGTAAGGAAGCTGCCCAAGGCACGTGCATGGTCGCCGGCACCATCCCCCAAGGCACGGCCGCCATTTTGTGTAAGGCCTGAGAGAACAAGAAGTTGCTTCTTGTATGGATTGAGGGCGGAGAGCGTTTTGGGAAGGTCGGTCAGGGCACCCGTTGCGCCTGGCCGCCAGTCGGGCATATGCACGCCGTTGGGCACGTAGAAAAAAGCCATTCGCGTGGGTGCTTCGCTGGCGAAACCCTTGGCCACTTTATTGATGACAGCCGCTTGCGACTGCGGAGCAGGGCCCATGGCTTCAAGCCAGGGCAGGGCCATGGAAGTGCCAAGGCCACGGAGAACAGTTCTTCGCGAGAGACGGGCTGGGCGAATCATGATTTGGCCTTTGCTGTCAGGCGTTTCTGAAAGGGTTCACTTCTGACAATTTCCATCACCAGTCGAGAGAACTTGTAACCGTCTTTTTCAACGGCTTTTGCGATCTCTTCAACGGCACACTGATCATTACTGTCAAGGCCACGGCCCAGCGAGTAAATCAGCATCTTTTCCACCAGATTTCGAACAAATTCCTTCTTGCGGCCCAAAAGGATGACCTTGAGTTCTGCTGGGCCGCTGAATTTTTCGCCCGATGGCAATTCGCCGGTCGGGTCGATCATATCCTTGCCATCGAGAGTTCGCCAGCTGCCCACGGCATCAAAATTTTCGAGTCCGAAGCCGAGCGGGTCCATTTTGGCGTGGCAATTGGCACAGGCTGGGTCTTTTCGGTGCTGCTCCATTTTCAGCCTGAGGGTTCCGGCAAGTTCGGCATCGTCGGCCTTCAGTTCCGGCACATTGGGTGGCGGCGCTGGTGGAGGCGTGCCCAGAATTTGTTCCAGAATCCATCGGCCACGCTTCACAGGACTGGTTCGTGTGGGGTTTGAGGTTACAGCAAGAATGCTGGCCTGGGTGATCAGCCCGCCCCGGCCGCTGGCTTTATCAAGCGAGACCTTGCGGAATTGCCGACCCTGAACATCTTTGATTCCATAATGTTTCGCCAGATTTTCATTGACGAAAGTGTAGTCGGCGTCGAGAAGTTCAAGCACGCTTCGGTCTTCGCGAATGATATAACTCAGAAACTGGCGCGTTTCCAGCATGAAATCACGCCTGAGATTGCCATCAAACGAAGGGAATCGCTTGCGATCGAACCCGATGTTCGGAAGGTTTCGAAGCTGGAGCCACTGCATTCCGAAATGGTCAACAAACTGGTTAATCCGCTGGCTTTTCAGCATTCGCTGGATTTGTTTGTCAAGGTTGCCGTCCATCTGCAGACGGCCGGATTTGGCAAGCTCGTAAAGTTCGTCATCAGGCATGCTGCTGTGCAGAAAATACGAAAGCCGGGTGGCCAGTTCATAATCACTGAGCTTGCGTACAGGGGCAGAAAAGTTATAGCCCGGGTCGGCTTCCATCTTGAACAGAAAGTGCGGCGAGATGAGCATGGCCTTAAGGGCAAGCTGCACGCCTGACTCAAAGGTTTCGCCCGCTCGGCGCGACTGATTGAAAAGGTCAGTCAGACGACCGATTTCTTCACTCCGGGGTGGCCGGCGGTACGAACGTTCAGTGAGTTTCGAGATGATTTTTCGTGAGCAGTCATCAGCATGATTCCCATCGGCATGGCATGCGAATGTCTTTTTGTGGAAGTCACTTAAAGCCGGTTTCTCTTTGGGTGCGGGGCCGACCAGTTGGACTGATTCAACCAGAAGGTTGCGATCGTAGCCGGGTTTGCCCTCTTTTTTCTCGACATATGCATCGTTCACGAAACTGATTTTTGCGGTCAGGTTGGCAGGTTTTTTAAGGCTGAATGGCACTTCAAAGCTGCCCGGGCTGGTTCGAATGGCCTTGACGTCGATCAGTTCCTCGGGCTGGCCAGCGATCTCGACTTTCATGCGGGCCGGTTCGTCGCCACCCTGATCGCCCCATGCCCGAATCTGCACACGATATTCACCAGGCTTTTCGGCTTTTAACTGAAAAGTGATCGTTCCGTTTGAAATGAAATATTTTCCGCCTTCACCAAAAGGTTTGACGGCCTCAGTGGCTTTCACCCGGTCCAGATCAACAGGTGTTGCCATGCCTTTGGAATTTGCATCGGCGTTAATCGCTTCTTCAGCAATCTGCTCGGCAGCGGAAAAGTACTTTTCCATCAAAACGGGCGATAAGGTCAGCACATCGCCAATATTGTCAAATCCGTAGCCAACATCGTCGGAAGGAAATTCGTCGGTCGGTTTGTAGTCAACACCGACCAGATCCCTGATCGTGTTGCGATACTCGACCCGGTTGAGCCGACGTAAAGTCACTCTGCCGGGCGATTGATCCTCGGGTTTGCAGCCCTGGCTTGTGAGATAGCCCTCGATCCAGCCCGATATGGCCTCAGCTTCTTCCGGTTTGGGCTGGGCCGATTCGTCCGGCGGCATTTCGCCCGAGGCCATGTATTCCGAAGCCCTTTGCCAGATTTTGCGATCCTTCGCCAGCAGTTCGACTTTATCAAACTTTGCCAGATTCAGGCCGGCTTTCGGCTTTTCGGCCCCATGGCAACTCAGGCAATATTTTGAGAGAAACGGTTTTAATTTGCCTTCGAAATCTGCTTGAAACTGAGCGTTGGGCGTTTCTTGGGCATCAGCATGGCTCGTGACCGGTGCCAGAGCAATGAGAAACAGAACTGAAACAAGGCCGGGAAGACGCATGGCTGGCAGGGCTCGATTCGAATCATGCAGGCAGGAATGTTTATCTATTATCGACCATCAGGGTCCACTTTTCAACATTTTTTCAGCGATAAAACGCTGAAACAGGTCCAGTTATTTCAGCCGTAAGTTCCAAAAAGTTCTGATTGGCCGGGGCCTGCCGGTTTCGATCGGGGTGGTTTCAAGCCCAGGTGCTCATAGGCTTTGGGTGTGACGCAGCGGCCACGTGGCGTGCGGATAATAAAATGGCAGCGAAGCAGATAAGGCTCAACTTCGTCAGACAGTGTGTCAACCGAGATTGCCAGAGTGGCTGCCAGGGCTTCAATGCCCGTTGGCCCGCCCTGAAAGACCTGAATCAGCGTTTCAAGGTAGCGGCGATCCTGCCTGTCAAGCCCCTCGCGGTCAATTTCCTGCATGTCAAGTGCTTCGCGGGCAATGGGTTCGGTCACAATGCCGTCTGCCCTGGCCGTGGCAAAGTCACGCACCCAGCGCAGACGTGCATTGGCCAGCCTTGGGGTCCCCCGGCTGCGATGGGCCAGTTCAACGGCCGCTTCACGGGTGATTGTTGTCTTGAGCTTGGCCGCATTGACAGTCACAATGCGTGAAAGATCGTCAATATCGTAAAACTCAAGGTGCTCGTGCATATGAAATCGGTCGCGCAGAGGGCTTGAGAGCATCCCGCTGCGGGTGGTGGCACCAATGATCGTAAACTTCTTCAGCGGAAGGTTTAAGGTGCGTGCCGAGACGCCTTCGCCCAGCACCACGTCAACCCGGAAGTCTTCCATCACGGGGTAAATGAATTCTTCAACCGACTTGGGCAGACGATGGATTTCGTCGATGAAAAGAATCGACCCCTCGGCGGCGTTGGTTAAGAAGGGCATGACATCGCCCTTCTTGTCGAGAGCCGGGCCGCTGGTCATCGCAAGTTCCACGCCAAGCTCATGATGCAGCACGGAAGCGAAGGTGGTTTTGCCCAGGCCCGGCGGGCCGTCAAAGAGAATATGGGGCAGGGGCTCGGCCCTTTTGCGGCAGGCTTCCAGCGCGACTCGCAGACGGTCGGCGACCGGCCGCTGGCCGATCATGTCAACCAGGCGGGTTGGGCGAAGGCTGTCGCCGCCCGGGTCAATCGGGTCATGCAGATCGTCATTCCGGCTCGGCCGTTGTGGGGGCGTGTTGCCACTCCCGGCGGCATCGCCCTGAATTTTTCGTTCTCGCATTTTGAACGTCCCTGTGTTTTGCCGCATTTCAACAGACGACGGTTATCTCGTTATCTGGCCTGAAATTGCAGTAATTATCCCATGCCGTCTGCTGAACATGATAACAGGTGACTGAGCATTTGACCAGATGTTCAGGCTTTAATCTTTTCGTTTTCGCGGCTTGCCTTCGCTTTTGCCCGATGCTGGTTTGGTTTCTGTATTGTAAACGGCGGCAAGGAGGTCGGTGGCACAGCTGAATTCACGCCCGTCGGCCAAAGCGGTTTCGATCATCTGGCGGGCGACGAGATCAGTGTGGCCGAATGTCAAAAGCACCTGGAAGGCATCGTCGAACAGGTCGCTGCTGATGCCTGATTTTTTGCCGCCTGCAGCATCGCCGCCGGCAGTCAACCGTGCAGATTCCAAAGCAAAATGGGCCACCTTGCGGCGCAGTTTGGCGACGATACGTTCGGCAAAGGCCTCGCCAATGCCGGGCAAGGTTGATAGCCCTTTTACATCCTGATTCTGGATCATCCGGGCCAGGTCGGCAACGGGGCGGGTCATGGCACGAAGGGCCTTTCGCACGCCGACACCATCGACAGAAGTAAATACGTCGAAAAATTCGCGATCAAGCGGCGATTGAAAGCCGATCAGGCGGGGGCTCATGTGTGAACCGCCAACACCGCCTTCGATGTCGAATATGGTGTAAAGAGTGACTTCCTGGCCAACTTTCGACTGTAGCCTGAGCCTGGTTTCTTCTGAAATCAGGGCCGAAATCTGCACGGGGCCGATGGTAAGGAAGGCTTCATCAAGGCCCAGGCTTTCAAGAACGCCGGTGAGTCGCGAGATCATGGGTTGGCAAGCCCCGGGGCAGCAGGTGGAAATGGCGAACTGGCCGGGCCTGCCGGAAGTTGAGGAGGCGAGCCGGATGCTTTGGCAATTGCGGGATCAAGACCCGCTTTGGCGGCCGGCTTTTGTGTGGCCTGGGCCACCACTGGGTCGTCAACATAGCCGGGTTTGTTTTTGGCCAGATATTCGTGCCATGTATTGGCGTCAGAGCCCGGGTCGGCTCCGGTAATCGATTTCAGGGCCCGATAGGCGGCCAGGCGAATTGCCGGGTCGTCGTTGTTGAGATTTTCGGTTAACGAGATAAGGATTCGCGGCTCCTGCGGCTTCAGGCTTGAAAGCCCTTCTGCTGCGGCAACACGGCCGTTGTGGGTCGGGTCAATGGCCATCATTCGGGCCAGCAGCACGGCATCTTCCGGCTTGCCGACATGCCCCAGAGCGCGGGCGGCTTCGCAGCGAACTTCTTCGTCGGGGTCGTCCATGGCCTTAACAAGAGCATCGCGGGCCTCGGCATGCTTGAGCCTGCCAAGACTTCGGCAAATGACGGCACGAGAAATGGGCGGCTCCTTGCCTTCCATCAGCCTTTTCGAGAGTTCGGCTACGGATTCGCCAAGTTGCTCGGTGTTGTCATAAGTGCCGGTGCGGCCAAGCTTTTGATAGGCTTTGAAGCGTTTGTTCGGGTCCTGGTCCTGCCTGACATTGGCCAGCATGCTGCGGGCTGTGGTGCCCAGAGAGCCGGCACAGCCGGCGACAAGCGGCAACGCCAAAATGGCGGGAGCGAATCGAAAAACCATTAAAATGCAGGCAGAACAGCGAGTTTTCATGATTTATAGCAGTCGTCCTGTCTGGCCCCTTTTTGCCCGATCCATGGCTGGGTGTATCGTAAGGTGGATCAAAAAATCGGGCAAGGTGAATCTTTGGTGATTTCAGGGCCATTTCATTTTCATTCTATGGAAAATGGGGTCAGGCACGCTTGCTGAGCTTTGTTGATATATGGTTCACTGAGGGAACTGACGCAGTTAGGCCTTGAAGTCGTCAGTTTTTCTTAAATCGTGTTGCATAGAGATTTTCCTGCATGGTAGTCTGAAATTAACATTTCTCACTTTGTCTGTTTGTCAGGTATCTGATTCGTATTTGCAGGAGCAAGTGACTTATGAATTTTCGAATACTGATGATGGTGGCTGTGCTGGGCATTGGCACAAGTCATTTCACGGCCACAGGCCTTAAAGCACAGGCGGCTAAAGAGATAACCAACAGTATCGGGATGAAACTTAAGTTGATTCCGGCCGGAACTTTTATCATGGGGTCCCCACAAAGAGAAAAGGGTGAGAAGGATGAAGTGGAACACGAAGTGACAATCACCAAGGAATATTTTCTTGGTAGCCATGAAGTGACGCAGGGGCAATATCTGAAAGTGATGGGTACTAACCCGAGTCATTTTATTAACCGCGCCAGTCATAAAGAAGATAGTCTGGTGCATCCTGTCGAGCAGGTTTCATGGAACGATGCGGTCGAGTTTTGCGAGCGACTTTCGTCATTGCCTGAAGAGAAGAAAGCCGGGCGGGTTTATCGCCTGCCGACCGAGGCCGAATGGGAATATGCCTGCCGTGCCGGCAGCAAAACCGCATTTACTTTTGGTGACAATGCCAACGGCCTTGGGGCCTATGCTTGGTTTGTAGGTAATTCTGAGGGTCAAACGCACCCGGTTGGAGAAAAGAAGCCAAACGCTTGGGGCCTTTACGATATGCACGGCAATGTTTGGGAGTGGTGTTCGGATT
>JBJTRR010000525.1:0-2081 GCA_046076185.1 bacterium
CAATTCACGACGGTTCATTTTTCGCATGACTGGGTACTCCTTCGGATAGATGTCAATGTATTGGATCAGCCGGGCCGGTTCAACAAATAATCAGGTTAAATTGGCAAAAAATTCTTTGGCAGCAGGTTCAGGCGGAAATTGTAGAAAAAAGGCTTGAGAATCATGGGCCTGATGTTGAAAATAAGTGCATTCACGATTCGATCAAAAGCCTGTTTGCCAAGGACCTTTTCTCATGCACCGCCGCCATTTTGCTGCCGTTTTGGCCAGTTCTGCCATCGGTTTTTCGTTGAAATCGTCCGCAGCCGCCGAAAACGAGGGCTGGATTGACCTGATTGGGGGCATGGCGAAAGGGCTGGATGCATTCAAGGCACCGACCGGCTATTGGAAACAGACGACAAGTGTCGAGCTTGACCCGGCCAGCCCGAAAAAGCTGAAATGGTCAGAAACAGCTGAAAATACAGGCATCTGGGTAAACGGCCCGACTGGCAAGACGAATAACCTGGTGACCAAAGCCGCTTTTGGCGATATTGAGCTGAAGCTTGATTTCAATGTGCCCACAGGGTCGAATTCAGGCGTGAAGCTGCAGGGGCTTTACGAAATTCAGATTTTTGATTCGTTTGGCGTGCCTGCCGCGAAGTTTAATGCATCGGGCATGGGCGGAATTTACCCCCGGGCCGAGCTTCTGCCGCGTTATCATCATATTGACGAAGGCTTTCCGGCTAAAGTCAACGCCTCGCGGCAGCCCGGCCAGTGGCAGACCATGCACATCATCTTTCGTGCCCCCCGGTTCGACGCCAACGGCAAAAAAACAGTCAACGCCGAATTTGAGAAAGTGCTGATCAACGACCAGTTGATTCACGAAAAAATGGTAATGTCTGCACCCACCGGCCATGCCTATGTTTTGCCGGAAGTGCCGCTGGGGCCAGTCTTTCTGCAGGGCGACCATGGCCCGGTGGCGTTTCGCAACGTGAAGCTCAGGCCGCTGCCGCCCCGGCAAATTTCCTGAGACTTCGTTAAACTCTATTTTGTCATCAGAAATCGACCACAGCCTTTTGCGAGAGCCCGAGAGAACATGTCAGCCACAGCGACCGAAGCCGGAATTGAGTGTCCACGCAAGCGACGTCTTTTGATCAATGGCCAGTGGGTTGAGGCTGCCGCTGGCGGCAGGCTTGATGTGATTAACCCGGCCGATGAATCGGTTCTGGCCAGCGTGGCGCATGGCCGCCGGGCTGATGCCGACAAGGCCGTAGCCGCTGCCGTGAAGGCTTTTGCCGCATGGAGCAAAACCACTGCTTATGACCGCGCAAAACTGCTGAAAAAAACGGCTGATTTGATTCGCGAACGGGCCGACGCCCTAGCCCGGACGATGACGATGGAACAGGGCAAGCCGGTGCCCGAAGCCAAGGCCGAAGTCCTTCAGACAGCCGACACTTTTGAATGGTTTGCCGAAGAGGCGAAGCGGGCCTATGGGCGGACGATTCCGCCATCCAACGGCATGAAGCGGCATATGGCCATATCGCATCCGGTGGGTGTGGTGGGGACGATTACCCCGTGGAATTTTCCGATGGCACTGGCCAGCCGCAAGATCGCCCCTGCCCTGGCCGCGGGCTGCACGGTGGTAAGCCGGCCGGCCGACCAGACGCCTCTTTCACTTGTCGGTCTGTTTGAATGTCTGCAGGCAGCCGGCTTGCCGGAGGGCGTGGCGAACCTTTATATCGGTTCAAGCCGTGAATTTGCCGATGCGCTATTTGCCGAACCGGCCGTGCGCAAGATCAGCTTTACAGGTTCGACGGAAGTCGGCAAGGAATTGATCCGCCGCTCGGCCGACAGTGTCAAGCGAGTGAGCATGGAATTGGGCGGGCATGCGCCGCTGATTGTCTTTCCTGATGCCGATGTGGCCCAGGTGGCTCAGGCGGCGGTGATTGGCAAATTCCGCAATAACGGGCAGGTTTGTATCAGCCCGTCGCGATTTTTTATTCATGAAAAGATTCGCAAGGATTTTACGGAAGCCGCCGTGGAATTTGCCAGGGGCCTGAAAATGGGCAATGGGCTTGAGCCTGGCACGCAGGTGGGGCCGATGT
>JBJTRR010000526.1:0-5931 GCA_046076185.1 bacterium
GACCGTGAAATTTTATGAGACGGCCGAGGACTGGGCCGACTTGCTTGAGGGTCGCAAGGAAATTCGCGAAAAGCGAGTGTCGCTTTTGAAGCACCTGAAGCATCGCGAGGCGGCCCGATACCGAAAAATCCGCGAAGAGAAGAAAAAACGGCTGAAAAAGCCTGAAGACGACGAAAAACAGAAGGAATAAATGCAATTCGTTTAGCCGATTGCATTAATATTGAAATAAAACCCCCTCGGGGAAGCTGGCAGTAAGGCTGGCTTTGCCCTGGGCGGTGGTGTGTTTATTGGTTGTTTTATTCTCCTTCTGCTGAAAAAGGGGTCAGGCTTGCTTGCTGCGATTCCGCGAGACAGACCCTTTTTTCAAGCTTAAACGACATGCGTAATATTACTCAATGAACGCGAATGAATCAGCCCTCACCTATCCTTTTACGGCCTTTGCCTTTTCGCTTTTTTGTGCGTATAGTTATTTATTAATGATCGGTCGAGGTGGCTGCCCGGGTCAAAGCGAGATTGCCATGAAATGCTTGAAACTGCTGTTCATCGCCCCGATAATCCTTTTCTCGTTGCCTTTTTCCATTTCTGCGCAGGATCAACCGCCGCGTCAGCCCTACAGAGGCACCGAAACACAGCGAAAAATTTATTCCAAGCCCGAACATCAGGCCAAAGCCAAAGAATTTAACAGGCTTCTTGAGCAATTGAAAAAAGAAAAAGGGCAGGGGCAGGACGCGTTTATCTCAATACGCGACCCGCGAAGGCCTCAGCCGGCGCCGAACAAATACACCAGTCTCTTGATCGTCAACGGCAATCATTACCAGATCCATCGCCGCCTGCTCTCGTCAAAACCCAGTCACAGGGCCTCTGTTCTGGCTTCGCCCGCCTCGCTTGTGGGGCCCATCAGCTATGGCCCGGCCTACGGTTCATTCATGTTTCAGAACGCAATCAACCAACTCTGGCAGTGGGATGGCCCCGCTCTGCCCTGGAGCGGCATGGCCGGCAGCAATTATCTCATCTCGTCAGGGCCGTTTTATATTCCCTATGAAATTGCCCTGCAAAATCGCCTGACCGTTACAACCGTCACTGACTCGTATGGCAACCAGCTCATCTCGGTTTACGACAACGGCACCGGCTTCTCGCATGAATATCAGGTTATCAGCCGGCTTGATTCCAGCCCTTCGCCAGGCACCGCCGGCCCCACCCATGGCCTGGGCAATTACGTTTCCACTTACAATGGTCAGATCATCGGCACCAACACCTCGTCGTTCCCCGGCGTTTTTGTGCCATCACCTGCATCTCCTGCAACATTCGGCTATTCCGGCAATCTCGACACCTTCGGGCCATCCGGCAGCGGCCACACCCCCATCTCGCCCGCCGGCCCGCCGGCCATCCCCTCATTTGCACCCATCGGTGAAGTGCTGGTTCCACCGCCTTAATTCTGCGATGGCGATTTAATAAGCCTGAAAGTGTGGGCTGCTTAAATTATTCAAACTTTCATTCAAAGGCCGCCCGCTTTTGAAAGCCCATGCTGCTCAAAATTCGCTTCAGCGGCCGGGCTGGTTAAATATTTCATGGCCTGCTCAGTCGTCACCCGGCTTTCGGATGATTGATCAGCATGGCTGACAAGCCCCAGGCCCTGCACAATCGGCGGATAATCGGCTGGCGGAATTTCCAGCACTTCCAGTGAAGTGTCGTTCGCAGCCGCCTCGCGGGCATGGCCCAGGGCCACCAGCCCGGCCTCGGCATTGCCTGAAGTGACTTGCTGCAAAGCCTGCCGAACCGAATCAGCCACCACAATTCTGGCTTCCAGTTTCGCCCATAAACCAGCCTGCTCAAGTGCCTGTTTTGCCGCCTTGCCATAAGGCGCCGTGGCCGTGTTGGCAATCACCAGATGCCGAAATTCCGCCTGGTCAAGCCGTTTCCAGTCGCCCACCTGCAGTGATTTCCGCACCAGCAGCGCCAGCTGCCCCCGTGCATAAGGCTTTACTGATTCGGGAATAACAAACCCATCCGTTGCCAGTCGCCGCACAATTTCAATATCGGCCGAGAGAAACAGGTCGATCGGTGCCCCAGCCCGCACCTGCGCGGCAATCTTGCCCGATGCGTCATAGCTGGCGACAATCTCAACCGGCGGCGATTGTTCGCGGCCCCACTTCGCCAAAGCCTCGCCCAGCCACGGCTGAAGATCGGTCGCCGCCGCCACCTGAATCGATCGAGCCGCCAGCTTCTCGCCACCTTTCGGTTCCCTCTCCGTTTCAAGGCTACAGCCGCCTGCTGTCAGCAGCATGGTCATGAAGAACCAGTTGAGAAAAAACAGAGAGTTTGTGATTGTTTTGCCGGTTAGATAAAATGACAAAATTAAGAAGTCGGGTTTCGGTCGTGGCGTAAATCGCTGCAACATCCGATGAATGAATGAGTGGCAAGTTCTTGCGCGGTGGATATTGCGAGCCATCGGGCGGGGGTGAATCCGGGGCAGAGATGAGGCTGGGCCATGAAGATTGATCAGTTTCTCAGGCATCATGGGATCGCCTCCAACCCGTTCAGCGAAGAAGATGCCCAGACCGACCTGGTCTTCAAGCGTAAGTGTCTTGAGCATGTGCATCACCCGGAGTGGGACAAATTTCTCGGCAGCCCGCTCGAGCCTTCCACCGCCGTTGTTTTCGGCGAAAAGGGCAGCGGCAAGACGGCCCTGCGGCTTCAGGCCACGGCACGCATTGACGAGCATAACCTGAACCACCCGGACATGCGTGTTTTTTTGATTCAGTACGACGATTTTAACCCGTTTCTTGATCATTTTAAGACGTCAACCTCGGCCACTTCCACAGATTCGGCCCTCTCGCAATGGAAGCTGCAGGACCACATGGACGCCATTCTCTCGCTTGGCGTGACCAAGCTGGTTGACGAACTGGCCGCCCCCAAAAGCAAGGTTGACCTCACCGTGCTCTCGCCCGACCAGCGGCGAGACCTGCTGCTGCTGGCCACCATCTACGACGCCTCAACCCGCGAACCCATCCAGAACCGCTGGAACAGGCTGCGGCGTTGGTCAGGCTTCCGGCCTCTCTGGAGCCGACGCGACCTCCAGATCGGCTTCGCCATGACTCTGCTCGTTTTCCTTGTAATCTACCTTTTCCCGTCGCTGCGCAGCTTGCGATACGTGCCTTGGATGATCCTGCCGCTGGCCACCGGCTGGGTTTACTGGTCGTGGCGGTTCGCCCGCTCAGAATGGCATTCCTCAGGCATTCGCCGCGCCGTGCGAGTGCTTTCCCGCGATGGTTCGGCCCTTCGCTGGGAACTCCTCTGGTTTGAGCCCTCTGACCTGGGCGGCCAGCCCCTGCCAAGCATAGGCACCAAGGCCGGCAGCGGCGAAGAACGCTTTGAACTTCTCCGTAAATTTCAGGGCGTGCTCTCCGCCCTGGGCTATCATGGCGTGATCGTGCTGGTTGACCGCGTTGACGAGCCGCAGCAGGTGGAAGGCGACCCCCGCCGCATGCGCTCGCTGATCTGGCCGCTACTCGACCATAAATTCTTGCGGCATCAGGGCATCGGCTTCAAGCTGCTCCTGCCCATTGAGCTGGCCTACTTTCTTGATAAGGAAGATAAGGAATTTTATGACCGAGCCCGGCCCGACAAGCTGAACCTGATTAAACCGCTGCGCTGGACAGGCGCCAGCCTTTACGACCTGGCCACCGACCGCCTGCGGGCCTGTGCCCTGGTTAAGGAAGACGGCACGGCCTGCAAGCCGCGCCTGCGCGACCTTGTTGACGAATCAGTCGGCGACGATGCCCTGCAGGACGCCCTCTCGCATGTGCGCACGCCCCGCCACCTCTTCAAATTTCTGCACCGGCTGATTCAGGATCATTGCCAGAAACATACCGAAGACAAACCCGTCTGGCAGGTTGAGCCCGAGACCTTCCGGCGCGTTTTCGACGCCTACATGCGTGAACTTGACGCCTTCGACCGCGGCTATGGCCACGGCTGACACCTGTCAGCCACACACCCGCTTACCGCGGCGTGCACACCAGCCACACCTGTCGGTCGCGCACCTCATGCTCGGCCAGTTTCCGCTGCTCTGCCGTCAAAAAGTCGAGATTCACTGGCGATGGCCGGCGCTGTTCCGTCAGCCCCACCCTTCGGCAATCGTGGCTGCCCCTGAAAAGCTGCTCCAGCCGGTCGCTCACCCCGGGCACAAAACAGTCGTGTGTTTCAATAATAAGTGTAACTTTTGTCAGACTTTGAATGGTTGCCTGGCTGAACAGGGCCGATTCAAAGCCCTCGCAGTCGCTAACGACAAGTGCCCCGGCTTTCACGCCTGAAACCAGCCATTCGGGCGAACAGTAGCCGCACACGTTTACATTTGTCGTCTGGTTGGCCGCAGCCAGTTCGTGAATGGCGCGGCGGGCCCACCAGTCGGTGTCGAACGCAATCACCGGGGCAGCAGGGTAGAGCCTCGCCAGGCCGACGGCGTAATAGCCGAGCTTGGCCCCGATATCGACAATCTGGGTATATTGTTGCTGCAGCAGTTGGGCCCAGGCAGCGTCAAGCTCGCTTTCATAAACGCCCAGCAGGTAAGGGCCCAGTTGCTCGCTCAGGGCTGCCGGGCCCAGCGTCATTCCCGCCCACGGCCCGGAAAGCACCTTCATGCCATAACGGTCGGCCAGCAGGCGGTTTACCTCGCCGCAGCCCCAACTGGCAATCATCTTCTGCGAATAGGCCCGGGCCCGGGCCGACATGAACTCGGTTGTCCACCGCGGCGCCACCCGATAAAGCAGGTTTTTCAGCGACTGTTTCCACATGGGCCTTTATCCCCAGCCTGATTCAAAAGGGGGTCTCTGCCTTTTGACGCTATAATAACGCCTGCCCATACCAATTGCGCCATGATGGCCAAAAATCAACGTAATCGTCGCCACCCTCAGTTCGCCCCTTACACAAGTTATTAATGAAATGAAGTGTTTTACAGATATCCATAAACCCCGGTTTAAGAAAATAACCTGATTCACTGGCCACGCCCGGGCTGTGCTTTATAATAGCCTTATACCGCAAATGGCCCGGTATGAGGACGCCCGCTGATGGACAACCCGAACGAAAAACCGGAAAATGACTTCACCAAACCGATTCTGAAGTCGCCCAAGACCGTTAAGCCGGAAGTGGCCGAGCCGAAAACGCCCCGGCTCTTCCTGCGCGAGCCGGGCTGGCGGGTCGCACTGAAAGTCGGCAGCGATCGCCTCTTCTGCTATATGACCATTCCCGGCGAAAAGTATTATCACCGGATCATGGATGGCGAAATTCACCTGACCCGCGACGATGAAAAAATCTGCCTGCCGTGCGCTGAAAGACGCGGCCTGCTGGCCTTTTCGCCCAAGCCCCTGCGAGACCCGGAACCGGCCATTCAGTTCCTGCTCGACCAGATCGGCGAGGACGAAATCCTTGTCGCCCTGACATGGGACGAAAGCCAGGAAGAAGGCGAAGAACCCGCTGACTGACGAGCGTCAGACAATTTGCCGGATCACCGATGCCGTGCTGGGCAGAATTGGGATCGGCCGGTTCGAAACATCGTTCACAAATCCGTGAGGGTCAACGCCAAGGTGATGATAAACGGTGGCCAGAACGTCGTGGTAATGAATGGGCTGGGCTGAAACATAGGCTCCGTTGCGGTCGGTCGCGCCAATCGCCTGCCCCACTTTGAAGCCGCCGCCGGCCATCAGGGCAAAGTTCACCGGCGCCCAGTGGTCGCGGCCGGCATCCTTGTTGATCTTCGGCGTGCGGCCGAATTCGCCCCACACCACCACAGCCACGTCATCCTGCATGCCACGGGCGTGAATGTCGTCAATCAGGGCCGAAATGCCAGTGTCAAACAGCGGCAGATGGTTCTTCAGGTGGTTGAAATTGCCGCCGTGCGTGTCCCAGAAGCCATAGGCCACCGTCACAACCCTGGTG
>JBJTRR010000527.1:0-6737 GCA_046076185.1 bacterium
GAACGGGTGATTATGCGAGATATTGAAATCATAACGAATGCCGGGGCGGAAGTCACTTTCACTGTTTCTATTGTGGCTCCAGTGAAGCCATCTGTGCATAGCCATGGCCCGTGGCCGTCGCTCACGCTTTCGGCTCGTTAAAGGCGGGGTGGAAGTCACCGATCCTGTCGTGGGCATGCTGGCACGGGCACTGCAAAAACGCTGGGGAGGCCGGCACCAGAATGCCGGGTTCCATCGTCTGCCATTCTGGCAGTTTTTGCCCGTTTAGGGTCTCGATGGTTTTTTATAAGACTATGTATTGTAATGTCTTGAAGTGCCGCAAAAGGCTCCGGCACGGAACTTGCATACCAATTATTCAGTTTCCTGAATGGTTTTGCCATTTGGGTCGGCGGGTGGTTTGGTCCATCGCAGTCGAAATTGTCTGTTGTTGTGTGATTTTTCGGAATCGTTGAGGAGTAGTTCGCCGTGGCGAAGACGCTTGCCTACAACGAGGAAGCCCGTCAGAAATTGGCCGCCGGTGTCAGCAAGCTGGCAAAAGCGGTCCGATCGACGCTGGGTCCTCGAGGCCGAAATGCTGTGATCGACAAAGGTTGGGGCAGCCCGAACGTAACCAAGGACGGCGTGACCGTCGCCGAGGAGATCGAGCTGACCGACTCCTATGAAAACATGGGTGCCCAGCTCGTCAAGGAAGCGGCCTCGAAAACCAACGACGCCGCGGGTGACGGAACCACCACCGCGACCGTTCTGGCGGAAGCCATCTTCAAGGAAGGCCTGAAGCACCTGGCCGCCGGGGCCGACCCGATGAGCCTGAAGCGTGGCATTGACGCTGCTGTTGAGGCTGTGGTGGCTGATATCAAGAAGCAGGCCAAAACCATCAGCACGCGTAAGGAACGCACCGAAGTGGCCACGATTGCGGCCAACAACGATGCTTCGATCGGCGAAAAGCTGGCTGAAGCGTTTGACCGCGTAGGTGCTGACGGCGTGATCACCATCGAAGAAGGCAAGAGTGCCGAGACGGTGGTTGACGTGGTGGAAGGCATGCAGTTCGACCGTGGCTACCTGAGCCCTCACTTTGTGACGGATCAGGACCGCATGGAAGTCGTACTGGAAAACCCTTTCCTGCTGATTCACGAAGAAAAGATTTCAACACCCAAGGTGCTGATTCCGATTCTGGAAGCCATTGCCAAGGCCAACCGGCCGCTGGTGATTATTGCTGAAGATGTTGAGAGCGAAGCACTTGCCACACTGGTTGTGAACAAGTTGCGTGGCATCCTTCAGGTGGCTGCCGTGAAGGCGCCGGGTTATGGCGACCGCCGCAAGGCGATGCTGGAAGACATTGCCGTGCTGACAGGCGGCAAGGCGATCTTCAAGGACCTGGGCATTGACCTGGAAAGCGTTGACCTGAATGAACTTGGCGTGGCCCGCAAGGTGATCATCACCAGCGAAAACACGACCATTGTGGAAGGTCAGGGCTCTGCCGACGCCATTAAGGGCCGCACAGAGCTGATCAAGCGTGAAATTGGTCAGACGACCAGCGAATATGACAAGGAAAAGCTCCAGGAGCGTCTTGCCAAACTGGCCGGTGGTGTCGCCCAGATTAAAGTGGGTGCCGCAACCGAAACCGAGATGAAGGAACGTAAGGCCCTGGTGGAAGATGCCCTGCATGCCACCCGTGCTGCCAACGAAGAAGGCGTGGTGCCCGGTGGTGGCACAGCCCTGATTCGTGCGGCTGCTGCCCTTACCAGCCTGAAGCTGGAAGGCGACCAGGCATTGGGCGTGCAGATCATCAGGCGTGCCTGCGAACAGCCGGCCCGTTCGATTGCCGAAAACGCCGGTGTTGATGGTGCCGTGATTGTGAACCGGATTGCCAAGAGCACCGACGCCAATTATTGCTATAACGCAGAGAATGGCCAGTGGGGCAACATGTTCGACTTCGGCGTGGTTGACCCGGCCAAGGTCGCCCGTTCAGCCCTGCAGAACGCCGCTTCGGTTGCCAGCCTGCTGCTGACGACAGAAGCGATTATTGTCGAGATCAAAGAGAAGAAGAAGCCAGGCGGCGACCACCACGACCATGACCCCGGCGGTGGCATGGGCGGAATGGGTGGCATGGGCGGCATGGGCGGTATGCCCGGCATGATGTGAGATTAACCGGTAACAGAAGTTGTCGCGGGCTGCCTGAAGTTGAGAAATGTTGGCGGCCCCGGCACACAACCCTGATTCATGAGATTCTGAAAGGAAAAGGTAGAAATGGCCGTTTTGCGTCCTCTGGATGATCGTGTTGTTGTCGAGCAGATTCAGGCTGAAGAGAAGACCGCCGGTGGCATCGTTCTGCCGGACACCGCCAAGGAAAAGCCACAGCGTGGAACGGTGATCGCCGTGGGCCCCGGCAAGCTGCTGGATAGTGGCGACCGGGCGGTTCTGGGTGTTGTCGTGGGCGACGAAGTTCTCTTTGGCAAATACTCGGGCACCGATGTCAAGGTTGATGGCAAGGAAGTCAAGATTCTGCGTGAGTCTGACATTCTGGCCAAGGTTGTCAACTGATTCCATACACTGCGTCCGGCTTTCAGGGCTGCGGCTGATGCCTTTAATGGCAATGATCGGTCGCCCCTGACACAAGCCATAACCTGTTTCGGGAGAATTTAGAACGTGGCAAAGCAGCTGCTTTTCTCCGACGCCGCTCGACGCAAGTTGTTCGATGGTGTCGACACCCTGGCTCACGCCGTGGGCACCACGCTGGGGCCGACCGGCCGCAACGTGATTATTGACAAGTCGTTCGGTGGCCCGACCTTCACCAAGGACGGTGTCACGGTTTCGAAAGAAATCGAACTTGACGACCCCTTTGAAAACATGGGCGCCAAGCTGGTGAACGTGGTCGCTTCGAAGACGTCTGACGTGGCCGGCGACGGCACCACGACGGCAACGATTCTTGCCCGTGCGATTTATCGCGAAGGTCTCAAGTCGGTGACCAGCGGCTCGAACCCGACGGCGATTCGTCGTGGTATAGACAAGGCCGTGGCTGGTGCTGTTGAATTCCTTCAGACGAAGCTGGCCCGTGCGGTTTCGAAGAAGGAAGAGATTGCCCAGGTTGGCTCGATCTCGGCCAATAACGACCACACCATTGGTAATATGCTGGCCGACGCTGTTGAGCGGGTGGGCCGCGATGGCGTGATCACCGTGGAAGAAGGCAAGTCGTCAAGCACTACGCTGGACTTTGTCGAGGGGATGCAGTTCGACAAGGGCTATCTCAGCCCTTACTTCGTAACGAACCCGACGACGATGGAAGCGGAGATGGACGACCCCTACATCCTGCTTTACGAAAAGAAGATTTCGAGCATCCGCGACATGATCCCGGTGCTGGAACAAACGGCCCAGACTGGCCGCGGGCTTGTGATTGTTGCCGAAGACGTTGACGGCGAAGCACTTTCGCTGCTGGTTGTCAACCGTCTGCGTGGCCTGCTCAAGGTGGTGGCCGTGAAGGCCCCCGGCTTTGGCGACCGCCGCAAGGCGATGCTGGGCGACATGGCCATCCTGACGGGCGGCACGGTCATTTCCGACGATCTGGGCATCAAGCTGGAAAGTGTTGACCTGAATCACCTTGGTACCGCCAAGCAGGTGAAGGTGAACAAGGATTCGACTACGATCATTCAGGGTGCTGGCTCGAAAGAAGAGATTCAGCGCCGGATTGACCAGCTACGTCGGCAGATTGAAGAGACCGAAAGCGAATATGACCGCGAGAAGTTCCAGGAACGTCTTGCCAAGCTTTCGGGCGGTGTGGCCCTGATCAACGTGGGTGCCGCCACCGAAGCCGCCATGAAAGAGCTGAAGGCTCGCGTGGAAGACGCCCTTCATGCTACGCGTGCCGCGGCTGAGGAAGGCATTGTGCCCGGCGGTGGTGCTGCCCTGCTGAAGGCCCGCCCGGCCATTCAGGCCGTGCTGGAAAGCCTTTCGGGCGACGAACGCATTGGCGCTGCCATCGTTCTGCGTGCTGTTGAAGAACCGATTCGCCACATTGCCGGTAACAGCGGCATTGATGGCGGCGTGGTGGTTGATGAAGTCGGCACTTCTGAAGCCCCCATCGGCTACAACGCCAACACCGGCGAATTTGTGAACATGTTCGACGCCGGAATCATTGACCCGACCAAGGTAACGCGTTCGGCTCTTGAGAACGCAGCCTCGATCGCGGGCCTGATGCTCACGACCGAAGCGATGATCACGAACATCAAGGAAGACGACGAGAAGGCCCCGAAGGCTGAAGGCGTCGTTCGCTGATCAGGCTTTGACCGCCTCTCGGGGGCGTGTCAGGCTGAGAAAAAATGCGGGGAAGGTCGTCACCATGCGGCCTTCCTCGTTTTGGTAATATACTGAAATGAAGTGATGGAAGTGAAAGATTCTCTGGCCGGGTCGGCTGGCTGAATCGCCTGATTGCCGCCAGGGTGCGGCAACCTAACCGGGACGACGATGGCGAAAAAACGCGATTATTACGAAGTGCTGGGTATTCGTCGCGAAGCGACCATTGAAGAGATCAAGAAGTCGTATCGGCAGATGGCGATGAAGAATCACCCGGACCGTAACCCCGGCGACGCCGAGGCGGAAATTCGGTTCAAGGAAGCCGCCGAAGCCTACGAAATTCTCTCGGACGACGGCAAACGCCAGCGATACGACCGTTATGGCCATGCCGGGCTTGAAGGCTCGGGCGTGCATAATTTTCAGAACGCCGACGACATCATGTCGGCCTTCGGCGAGATCTTTCAGAACGCCTTTTTCGGCGACATGTTCGGCCAGCGGCGGCGCGGCCCCCGGCCCGGTTCCGACCTCGCCATCAAGCTTGAAATCGACCTGATCGAAGCCGCCCGTGGCGTAACCAAAACCCTGGGCCTGAATCGCAGCGAGCCCTGCCGCACCTGCAATGGCTCGGGCGCACGCAAGGGCACCGTGGCTTCCACCTGCAATTATTGCGGTGGTCAGGGCCAGGTGGTTCAGTCTCGCGGCTTTTTTCAGGTGGCCACCACCTGCCCGGCCTGCGGCGGCGAAGGCGTTCGCATTACCGACCCCTGCGCCGACTGCCGGGGCACCGGCCGAACCCAGGAAAAGGTTCAGCTTGATGTGGACGTGCCGCCCGGCGTTGACACCGGCATCTGGCTTCAGGTGCGAAACCAGGGCGAGCTGGGCGACCCCGGCGCCCCCAGAGGCAACCTGCGCATCCAGATTCACGTGCGACCGCACGATATTTTTGAACGGCGGGGCAACGATCTCGTCTGCCAGATTCCGATTCACTTCACCCAAGCCGCTCTCGGGGCCGAAATCGAAGTGCCCACGCTTGATGGTCGCGAACGGCTGGTCATTCCACGCGGCACGCAAAGCGGAGAGGTCTTTCGCCTTCGCCTGAAGGGCATCCCTGACGTCAATGGCCGGGGCCGCGGCGACGAACTGATTGAAGTCGTGGTTGAAACCCCTCGCCACCTCACGCCCCGGCAGGAAGAGCTTCTGCGAGCCCTGGCCGAGCTTGACCACGATGCCGTGATGCCGCGGCACAAGAGCTTTTTCGAGAAATTCAAGAGTTATTTCACGGAACCTGACGAACAGGGCAACACCGCGGAAGGGGGCTGACCGTGTCAAAATGGCCGCCCCGCTTTCGCCGTTCCCAATCATCATCAGAATCGAGGTCTGAAATGAACCCCGAAGAATCATCGGAAGAACAGTTCGACGACGTTGCCGCCGCTGCGGCCGAAGACCAGCTTGCCCAGCTGACCCGCGAGCGTGACGACGCCCGCGAGCAGGTTCTGCGTGTGCAGGCCGAATTTCAGAACGCCCTGCGGCGCGAGCGTTCAATGGTCGATATCCGCCGCAATGAAGCCGTCGGTGCCGTTGCATCCGACGTGCTCGACGTGATGGATAACTTCGACCGGGCACTGGAATCGGCCCGATCCGGTGGCCCCGCCACGGCCAGCATCGTCTCGGGCCTGGAAATGGTGCAGAAACAGCTTCTGGCAGCCCTGGCCAAGCACAAGGTGGCCCCGATTGAAGCCCTGCATCTGGCCTTCGACCCCACCCAGCATGAAGCCGTGATGCAGCGACCCTCAGCCGATCACCCGGAAGGCACCGTGCTGCAGGTGCTGGCCCAGGGCTACAGGCTGGGCGACCGCGTTCTGCGGCCTGCCAAAGTCATCGTCTCGGTGGAAGGCTGACCCGATTCACGGCCGTTTTTTCATGAAGGAAAATCGACATGCCAACATATGATTATATCTGCGATGGCTGTGGCCATGAATTTGAGGCATTTGAGTCGATCAAGGCCGACCCGCAGAAACACTGCCCCAAGTGCGATACCGACCAGCTTCGACGCAAAATTGGTGCCGGGGCGGCCGTACTCTTCAAGGGCAGCGGTTTTTACATCACCGACTACCGCTCTGACTCCTACTCGAAAGCCGCCAAGGCCGACAGCTCCAGTTCGGGTTCCAGCTCAGGCTCCACTGCCGCATCAGGCTCGGGTTCCTCAGGCTCGTCTGGCAGTGGTTCAGGTTCGTCAGGTTCTGGCTCAGGTTCCAGTTCTGGCTCAGGCCCGGGCAACAGCTCGAAATGAAATCTTTCAAGTGTCCGATCTGCAGCAAGGCCTTTGAAATCGAGCAGCTGAGCGATCAGCCCTCGTTTCCCTTTTGTTCCGACCGCTGCAAGCTGGTGGATCTGGGCCGCTGGATTGACGGCACTTATCTCATTTCACGCGAGCTTAACGAAGACGAACA
>JBJTRR010000528.1:0-4499 GCA_046076185.1 bacterium
CTTTATGACAAGGTGCGTGACCTGATCGCCAGCGGTGCCATCGGCAAGATCAATTCGGTCGAGGCCCGTTACAACCGTAGTTCGTCAATTGGCGCCTGGCAGTATTCGATTCCGACCGATGCCAGCCCTGAGACATGCGACTGGGATCTATTTCTCGGCTCGGCACCGAAAATCGCTTTCGACGCAACGCGGTTTTTCCGCTGGCGGAATTATCAGGACTACGGCACGGCTGTGGCGGGCGACCTTTTTGTGCACCTGCTGACCGGTATTCATCATGCCACGGGCTCGAACGGGCCAAACCGGGTCGCCGGTTTTGGTGGCACTCGCTACTGGAAGGATGGCCGAGATGTGCCTGATTTCGTGATGGCTTTGTATGACTATGCCGATACGGCCGCCCATCCCGCCTTCACCGTGGCCATGCAGTGCAATTTTGAAGACGGCGGTGGGCCCGAGACCATGTTCCGCTTTGTGGGCAGCGAAGGCGTGATCAGCGTGACATTCACCGAGCTGACACTAACGCGGCTGGGCATGGTGCCATCAACGGAAACGGCTGTGCTTAAGGGCTATAACTCGGTAACGACATTTGCCAAAGATGAGCAGGAGCGATTCGGCCAGAAATGGCGGGCAGAAAATCCGCCGGAGTCAATCAAGACACCGAAAAAAGAAGTGGCTAACTGGAAAGTGCCCGCCGGCTATAACGAGCGGCTGGACCACTTCAACTTCTTCTTCCAGAGCATTCGCGAGAAGAAGAAGGTTTATGAAGACGCCACCTTTGGCCTGCGGGCTGCCGCGCCGGCACTTCTGGCCAACGAGTCGATCGCCACGGGCAAGCTGCTTGGCTGGGATCCGGAAAATCTGGCCCGTGCCTGATCATGGCGAAAGCAATAGCCAAAGTGGAAAATCAAAGGCGGTTCGGGTCGCACATGTCGATTGCCGGTGGCCACCACAATGCGGTGGATTCTGCCGTGAAGATCGGGTTTGACACCGTTCAGATCTTCACCAAGGGCAATCAGCAGTGGGCGGCCCCACCCCTGACCGATGCCGGAGCCAAAACCTTTCGCGATGCCGTGGCCAAAGCCGGCCTGGGGCAACCGGTTGGTCATACGTCGTATCTGATCAATCTTGCCAGCCCGGCAGAAGCGACGCGAAGCAAGTCGATCGCGGCCCTGATTGATGAAATCGAAAGGGGTGAAAGGCTTGGCCTTTCAGACCTGGTGATGCACCCCGGCGCCCACATGAATGAGGGTGTCGATGCCGGAATCCGGCGGATTGTCGATGCTCTCGATGAAGTTCATAAAGCGACTTCGGGGGTGAATCTTCGGGTGGCTCTTGAAACAACGGCCGGGCAGGGGTCGTCAATCGGCTGTGCCCTTGAGCACCTGCAGGCGATTATTGCCGGTGTGCGCGAGCCGGAACGGCTTTCCGTCTGTGTGGATACCTGCCATATCTTCGCGGCGGGCTATGCGCTTGATCCGGCCGAGTCGTATGATAAATGGGTGGATTTGCTTGAGAGCACGGTGGGTGCTTCGCGGGTGCGGCTCTGGCATGTCAACGATAGTGTCAAGCCTCTGGGCAGCCGGGTTGACCGCCATGCCGGCATTGGCCGGGGCCTGATACCACTGGCGGTTTTCGAACGGATTCTGAACGACCCGCGATTTGCCGATTGTCCGATGATTCTGGAAACACCGAAAGGAGAGGAAGACGGCGTCGATCTGGACTCGATTAATCTTGAGTCGCTCCGCCGCCTCCGTCGTGACTGATGAGCAGAAAAGCAAGCGGCCGAAGCCCGGGCAGATCAAAGAAAAAGCCGGCCACGGCGGCCACCACCAGCCCGGCCACGGCTTTGCCCTCTGAGAAGCAGCCACTGGCCATTCGCCCGCTGGCCCACACTGATATGCCGGTGCCGCCGCAGAATTTGTTTCTGAATCGCGAGCTGGGCTGGCTGGCCTTTAACAAGCGAGTGCTGGAAGAAGCGGCGGATGCATCGGTGCCGCTGCTTGAGCGTGTACGGTTTCTGGCGATCTCGGCTTCAAATCTCGACGAATTTTTTGAAGTGCGAGTCGCGGGCCTTCAGGCACAGCATTATGACCATGTCGAGCCTCAGGACCCAGCCTCAGATGGCATGGGCCCTTTTGCCCAGCTGGTTGAAATATCCAACCGCTGCCATGAATTTGTCACGCGGCAGTATGAACTCTGGTTTAACGAGCTGAAGCCGGCCCTGGCCCGCAAGGGCATTGAGATTCTTGCCCCCAGTGAACTCAGCGCCGAACAGAACGAATGGCTTGATACTTATTACGACACCTGGGTTTATCCGGTGCTTACGCCACTGGCGATTGACCCGGCACACCCGTTTCCGCACCTGCACAACAAGTCGCTGAACCTGATTCTTCGGCTGGAAAGTGCCAATCAGGACCCCCTTCGCACGCTTTTTGCCGTTCTGCAGGTGCCCAGCGTCATTCCGCGACTCGTCAAGCTGCCGGCCGAATCATCGACCGCCAAGCCGAAATTTGTCTTTCTGGAAGATGTGATCGGCCCTCGCCTGGGATCGCTTTTCGGCGGCTTTCGGGTGCAGGCCCGGGCGGCTTTTCGTGTCACACGCAACAGCGATCTGGCCGTTCAGGACACTGAAATCAAGTCAAGCCTGATTTCAACCATTGAAGAAACCCTGAGGCGCCGCAAGTGGGGGGCCGCCGTGCGGCTCGAAGTTGACTCACGCGCTGACGACGCCTTTGTGAGCCTTCTGCAGAATGCGCTTGATCTGGACGACCGTGACATATATCGCGTAACGGGCCCGGTTGACCTCACGGCCATGGTGGGCCTGGCCAAGATTGAGGGTTTTCGCGAACTGAAAGAGAAGCCGTGGGAGCCGCAGACGCCCACGGCCATGGCGAACCGGGCCAACATTTTTCAGGCGATTCGCGAGTCAGACCAGCTGGTGCATCATCCCTATGAATCGTTCGGCACCGTCACCGGCTTTATCGAGCAGGCGGCCGAAGATCCGCAGGTGCTTGCCATCAAGATGACACTTTACCGAACGGCCGATGATAACCCGATTATCCATGCCCTTTCGCGGGCGGCCGAAAACGGCAAGCAAGTGACGGTGCTGGTTGAGATACAGGCCCGGCTTGATGAAGAAAACAACATCGTAAAGGCCCGCATGCTGCAAAATGCCGGCGTGCATGTGGTTTATGGCATGGTTGGCCTGAAGACTCACTGCAAGGCCGCCCTGGTCATGCGGCGTGAACACGACGGCATCCGCCGCTACATTCACCTTGGCACGGGTAATTACAACCCCACCACGGCCCGCGTTTACACTGACCTTGGCTACTTCACCTGCAAGGAAGAATTTGGCGAAGATGCCTCGGCCCTGTTCAACCTGCTTACCGGCTATTCGCAGGGGCATCAGTGGAATAAGCTGATTGTCGCCCCGATGTATCTGGCCGACCGCGTGATTCAGCTCATCGACCGTGAGCGGCAGCATGCCCTGGAAGGCCGCCCGGCCCGGATTATCGCCAAGATGAACGCCCTGGTTGACCCTTACGCCATTTCAGCCCTTTACGAGGCGGCCAAAGCCGGCGTGAAAATCGACCTCATTGTGCGTGGGCCGTGCTGCCTGCGGCCCGGTGTGCCGGGCATCTCTGAAAACATCCGGGTGATTTCAATCATCGACAAATTTCTGGAACATTCGCGTATCACCTATTTTCAGAACGGCGATTTGCCCGAGGTTTATCTTGGCTCGGCCGACTGGATGCCGCGCAACTTCCGCCGCCGCGTGGAACTGCTTTTCCCGATTGAAGAACCACGCCTGAAAAGCCGGATCGTTGATGGCATTCTGGGCGTGTCTCTGGCCGATAACGTGAAGACCCGACTGCTTCAGCCGGATGGATCATACAGACGTGTGGCCCCGCAACCTGGCGAGCCGAAAATCCGGTCGCAGGTGGAATTTCAAAATATGGCCCGCGAATTTTCGTCGCCTGAATCAATTCATGGTCGATCAGCCGCCCCGCCGCCCCTGCTGATTCATGAGCGCAGCGAAACACACTGACACGTCGCTTTTTTGACCTGTCATACACCTGATTTCTGCAAGGAATGATCTGGCCGATGAAAAAAGATCAAGCCGAACTCGAGGCGGAAATCAGTCAGGCGATCATACATTTTGAGAAGGAATTTATGGGCCGGGGGCCGGTCGAGACGCGCACCTGGATTATCGATGACCTGATTCTCGTTCGCCTGAAGAAAGTGTTGACACCCGCCGAACAGCAGCTTGCCTCCGCCAGTGAAGATAACCGTGGCCGCTCGCTGATCAAGCAGGTTCGGCAGGAGTTGCTGGAACGTGGCCGGCCAATGCTTGAGGCCATCGTTCGTGATGTTACGGGCGTCGGCGTTAAAAGCCTTCATACGGATATCAGCACAAAGACTGGCGAGCGAATTATCGTTTTCACGCTTGAGCGTGTGCTTGTCAAACGTGTCGTTAACAAGCCATGAAAAATTTCAGAAAG
>JBJTRR010000529.1:0-1001 GCA_046076185.1 bacterium
CGCCGGTGGTGCCGGTGCCGAAGCGGATATGCAGCGGATAATCGTCGGAGGAGCTGATAATGACGACGTCAGTGTGGCCATCGCCATCAAATTCACCCAGCCGCATCAGCCTTGGCCGGGTGGCGGAATGGCCAATGCGAATGGGTTCGCCCAACTGGCCACCGGCGGCCTGGGGCAGAACGACAATTTCCTGGTCTCGCAGAAGTATCAGGTCAGTCTTGCCGTCGCCTGTCAGGTCGGCGGCCGCCAGGCCAGTGGCTGTGTTTGCAGCGTCGCCCACGGTTTTGACCACGGGGTCGGCGAATCGGCCTTCGCCCTGATTGGCGAGCACGACAAGTCCTGATGGGGTGCCGTAATAGGCAATGTCAGTGCGGCCATCGCTGTTAAAGTCGCCAGTGACGAGGCTGACGATCTCTTTATTGACGGAATAACGCCGCGGCCGCATGCGTTTGTCATAGACGGGTGAATTCACCGATTTATCGGTCTCTTCAGCGTCAGGCTGAATTTTCGGGCTGCTGAAAAGGATGTCGATTCGGGAGCGGCCATTGTTTGAGACGATCACGTCTTCAATCTTGTCGCCGTCGATATCTGCCAGAGTCAGGTTCGCAATGCGATTATCTAGCTTGTAAAGCTCCAGCGGCTGAAAGCCATATTCAGATGCCAGATTGTTTTGGGCCAATGCCGGCGTAAAAGCTGAAAAACAGGCCAGAGCAAGCAGCAGCGAGGTTGTCAGGGCAAATGGGCGCCTGGCCGGAACCGAAGCGATGAAAAGACGCACAGACATGGTGAAACTCTCCGGTGCTTGCTCAGCATTGCCTGGCGGAATGGAGATCAGGCAAATCGATAATTCACATAGATTAATGCAATCTGGCAAAAACCGGCAAGACCACTATGCCGGGTTGCCAGGGCCGTTTCATTCTCCTCATGGTGAAAAAAGGGCACGCTCGCAGCGATTTCGCGAGCCAGACCCCTTTTTCAAGTTCCTCCGAAACTCGTCGTAT
>JBJTRR010000530.1:0-1591 GCA_046076185.1 bacterium
CTCGCCCGCGAATAGTCAGCTTCGGGCCAACAATTGGCGAATTATCAAGCACTTGCCAGAGAATCGGCTTCTCGCCGCCATGCAGCAGAATTTCGGCATTCTGGCCTGATGCCCGACGCAGGGCATCCACCAGGTTTTCGCACGTGGCTTCCGTACCATCAGCATATTTCACCGCGATTTCGGGCGCTGAGCCTCGAGTTTTTTCGGCGGTGGTGCCGGCGGCTGATTTAACCTCAACACCTGATGGGCTGCCATTGGGTTTGATGGGCACAGGGTCGGTTTTGGCCGGTGGTTTCGGCCGGTTTCGCAGGCCAAAAACAAGAACCGCCAGCCCAACCAGCACGATGGCCGAAATGGCGATGGCATTTGCCATTGAAGCCGGTGCCCTGCTCGCCAGCCGATCACCCGAGCTTCGATAGGGCTCCAGCCGTTTATTCAGTTCCAGCGAGTCGTTGCCCAGGTCAAGCTGAAGCGAGTCAGCGTCGCCACTGCCCTGATTATCAGCGGCAGGCTCGTTTTCGCCATGCCACGAAACTTCCCGGCCAACAACAGCCGGCTTGGGCGGGCTGGTCGAATCTTTCGAATCAACCACTGCAACACTGGCTGCCGATGGAAGTTCGGCCGTACCGCTGCGCAAAAGGTCGATCGGCTTGAAGGGCGACTCGGGCGTTGTCAGTCGGCCCAGCAAGTCAGCCAGTTCGGTGGCGTTCTGATACCGGTCTTCCGGCTTTTTGTTCAGGCACCGGCTGATGATGCGCACCATGGCCCTGTCGATGCCCGGCACCAGTTTATCGAGCTTTTCGGGCTCTCTCGCCTGGTGGGCATAAATCTTTTCCGGCAGGCTGCCGGCAGGGAACGGCACCTGGCCACTGACCATCTGATATAGCGAACAACCAAGAGAGTAGAAGTCGCTGCGAATGTCAACACCGCGTGAGTTGCGGGCCTGTTCGGGCGAGATGTAGTCAAAAGTGCCAACAGTCGAGCCTTCGCTGGTAACCTGGGCCTGCTGCTCTTCAAAAATGGCCAGGCCAAGGTCGGTGAGCTTCGCCTTGCCCTCCTGGTTGATCAGGATATTACGCGGGTTCACGTCGCGGTGAACCATTTTCTTTTCAGCCAGGTGGCCCAGGCCCAGCACGACATCGCGGCCGATACGGGCGGCCTGGGCGACATCCATCCTGCCGTTTTTTTCGATCAGTTCGGCCACCGTCGGGCCTTCAATATATTCCATTACCAGGTAGGGGGAATTATTGAAAAGGCCTACGTCATAAATTCTTACAAGATTTTCATGCTGGAGTTGGCCACCGACAAGGGCTTCACGTTCGAAGCGGGCCAGAGATCGTTCATGATTGGCCCGGTCGGGGTTCAAAACCTTGATGGCCACCAGGCGATTCAGGCGGCGGTCGCGGGCCAGAAAAACCCGCCCCATGCCGCCCTGACCCAGAGAATCAATCAGCACATATTTTTCAATGAAGAGGCTGGCAGTGCGGCGGGTCAGGATACGCTGGGCCTGCCATAAAGTTATGAATTTGTTATGGATAGCGACTTTGGCAAGGCAATTTTCAATTTTATCGGGCGTGCGTTTTTCTTCAGG
>JBJTRR010000531.1:0-7532 GCA_046076185.1 bacterium
TGGGGGACATGTTTGGTTCGGTTGGTGGCTCAAAAATACCAAGTTTCAGCCCTCCGGGAACTTCGGCTCTGGTTTCAACGACAAGCATCGTTGTTCCTACAACACCTGTCGAATATGGTGCAAGTTTTAATATCACGACAAAAGTCAATGGCCCGGCCAATTCACCCGTTCCAACCGGTAAAGTTGACCTCTCCAAATCTTCCACTGCCTTCGCCAGCCTGAACCTGAATGCAAGCGGGCAGGCTTCGTGGGCATCGCCTTCCACGCCATGGGAGGTTGGCTCCTACACCGTAAAGGCCAGCTACAGCGGCGACTCGAAATTTGCCGGCTCGACCGTTACTTCATCACCATTTCAAGTGGTAAAAGCTTCCACAAGTCTATCTCTACAGTCAGCCAGCCCACAGGCGACGATTGGTGGCCAGATTCAGCTTTCCGGCAAGCTGACCAGCTCAACCGGCATTTCAACCGGCGCAAGCATCATCAAAATCCTCGTCGATGGAACGCAAGCCACCACCACAGTCGCTTCCAATGGCAGCTTCACGGTCAATCTGCCGGCAGATGTGGCAGGTTCACACACGATCCAGGCCGTGTTCGACGGTTCGGCCCATTTTAAAAATTCTGGCAGCTCGTCGCTTTCTGTTCAGGTGAACAAGCTTGCGGCGAATCTGGCCCTCACCCTACCCACGACACCTGTTGAGTATGGTGCCAGTTTCACAATCAAGGCCACTGCCACTGGCCCGGCAGATGCAGCCAGCCCCACCGGCACCGTTGACCTATCAAACTCCTCTGGCAAATTCGCCAGCCTCACCCTCAATTCATCAGGCACAGCCACGTGGCAATCGCCAGCATCACCCTGGGCTGTCGGTTCTTACAACATTTCCGCAGCCTATGGCGGCGACACCCGTTTCGGTGGCGTCACGGCCCCGGCTGCAACCATTCAGGTCGTCAAAGCCGCAACAAGCCTTACTCTGGCCACCTCTACCAGCCAGGTTTCTTATGGCGGGCCTGTTGATCTGACCGGCAAACTGACAAGCAGCACCGGGGCGGCAACGACTGGCTCCATCGTCAAAATTCTTGTTGATGGCAAGAATTCAGCCAGTGCGACTGTGGCCAGCGATGGTTCTTTCGGGCTCTCTCTACCGGGCCTTGGCACGGGCTCACACACAATTCAGGCTGTTTTTGATGGATCTGCTGTATTCGCCGGGTCGTCCAGCCAGAACAAAGGAATTGAAATTGCCAAAGCCACCGGCGACTTAACACTGTCGGTCCCTTCCAAAATTGTATTTGGCCAGAAAGTGCAACTGGTCGCTACACTGAAATCAACCTATGCTGATGCGTTTAAATCTGCCAGCGTCATCTTTTACGACGGCACCAGAGAACTGGGCAGAAGCCCGGTTTCCAATGGCTCAGCCTCATTCTTGCTGACGGCCATACAAACCGGCAAAACTTTTGATTTCAAAGCCGCCATTGCCGAATCAGTTGATACAAAACCTGCAGCATCCGGCAACACGCCAATCATCGTGAACAAGGCTGATGTGGCCATTTCATGGGTAGCCCTGCCGCCACCGAAGAAGGGCCGCCCCTCACCCGGCTGGACGATTAAAATCACGCCATCAGCCCCGGGTGCAGGCTCGCCCGCCGGGTCCATCACACTCAATCTGGCCAATAAAAGGGCCAAACCAAAAGTCATTGCCATTAATAATGGCTCGGCCGTATATAAATTCACGGGCAATTTAAATAAACCCGTCAAAATCAGTTATGAAGGCAATACCAATTTCAATTCAGCCATTTTCAATGTCTGATTGAATATCAATTGCATTAAAAATCAAGTGGAGATTCATGCAAATGTCTGAATCTCCGCTTCATTTTGGTCTTACCTTATTCTGCTGAAGGCTTATCGCCTCATTTCAGCGGTGTTACTTTCGGCAACAACCGGTTGATATGTCGTGTTCAAATGCAATCGCAAAATCCGCTGAACTTCTTCGATCACTGGTTTTTCATGATTCAAAAAGTGATTCGCCTGAAAAATCACTTCCGATTCCGCACCGTCCAGATGGCCACTTTCATAAGTCACCAGGCCATCGGTAATCATACCCCTCAGTTTGGGTATCAGCTTGCCGTTGTCTCCCAACAATATATGATAATTTGTTTGTGGATGTGGCATGGTCTTGTCCAGAGCTTTGATCGAAGGATTATCAGGCTCAAGATTATCAATTCCATTTGCAATATTCAGGCGCCGATGTGCTGGCTGAATCACATCAATTCCATTTCTGGCGATAATTTCATTTCGAATTTCGCCTATTTCACTGCTCGGTCGAATCAGGCTCGATGAAATCCGCCCAATCGGCCGGCTCGCAAAACTGCTACCGCGAAACACCGGTGCAATAAATGCAACTCGTTTCACTTCGGGCACTGCCTGGAATCGTAATCGCCTTATCAGAATTTCTCTCGTCTTATCTGAAACATCCAGTTCTTCAATGGGTCGGGTAAAGAACGAGTTTTCAAATGTCTGACCAGAATCTGTGATCAACAATCGCGACACAATTCCGCCCATGCTGTGGCAGACCACAACCATCTGATCCCACGCCGGATCCTGTCGGGCCGGATCAAATGTGTCACGTATTTCCCGAATTTTTTCGCGGATAATGCCAGCCGAGTCCAGAACCGGTTCGCCCGTTGGATAAAGAGCAAAAAAGAACTGATAATTCCTGCGGATTTCAGGATCCGCCAAAAGCATATTGTTCATGTCCGTCCAAGTGCGCGGGCTCGACCACAGCCCATGCACAAAGAGCACAGGAATTTTGCCGGGCCGATAAGGCTCATTCAGAAAAACCGATGCCTTTTCCTGCACCAGACCCGGCAACAGCAAGCCTTCATATTCAAGGGCCTGCAAGCCACTCTGGCTGAACTGAACCAGCGAAGGCGTCGTAAAATCAGCGGCCAGTGGTGCGTTCACCCCACCTGCAACCTGAATCGTTTCTTCATCAAAGGGGGAATGAAGCACCAGTTCCGCCGGAACCTGATCCCATGCCAAATTCGATGCCAGTGCCACCAGGTCACTGCTAAGCCGGGCAGTGCATGTCAAACGATTGTCAGGAGGAAAAAATGACTCGCCCGCTGACCTCACTTCATCTTCTGTGTAAACCCGGTCGGCCAGAATCGGCAACCCCCAGCCCGCAACTTTCACAATCGGCTCAATATTCTGGTTTTCATAATCATCGCAGGGCACCAGTTTGGTAAATTCCAGCCCGGCCCAGTCCGGGTCGGAATTACGCACGGTAATCCCCACACTCGCCAGCTTCTGAGCCAGATCCGCCGGCGACTCTGCCTTATCAGCACCCGTCAAATGCAACATATGCCGCAGGGCAACCCTGTGAATTTCAGCCAGCTGATCCAGTTTATAATGACTGGCCAATTCTGATTCTGACATCAGACAAACATTTCGAAATGCCCATGCAGCCGCCGCGGGATCTTTTGATTCCAGCGCCATGGCCTGCTTCAGCGACGATTCGGCCTGACCTGCAAAACTCTTGCGGGCCGCCGTTTCACTCACCGTTCTCTCAAACTCACCCTGAACGCCGGGCCGATAAACCGCTTTCTCTCTGGCACACCCCGAAACAAACAGCGAAACAGCCAATATACAGACGAAATATCGTTCCATTCGTATGTGCGTTTTGAACACGGATATCTTCAAGGCTTTCGACTTAAAACAGTACATTTTAACCCGATCCCTCCACCCCGCGCTTTATCCAGACCGTATGGGGTCTGGGTTACGTATTTATACCCGACGGTATAAAAGCCTGACACGATGCCCACGCAAGAGCGAAGCTGGCTGAGAAGTGGGCTGCTGTGGCGAACCTTCTTCCTTCTGGCATTTTTGATTGCGGTGAGTATGGCGGCGTGGGTCGCTAGTTTTCGGGTGGTGGAGCGCACGCCACGCAGCGAACAGATAGCGGCACAGGTCGACTCGATCGTTACGATTACCCGCGCTGCGTTGCTTCACTCGGCGCCGATGCTGCGACGCGAGCTGTTACTGGACCTCGCGATTACGCAAGGCATTCGCATCTACCCCAAAGAACTCACCGACAACATGGAGGCACTGCCAGATACCGAGCTGGTTCGTCTGGTCACAGAAAACGTACGTCGGCGCCTCGATAATAGAACCGAGTTTGCAGGCGAGGTGAACGGTGAGGAAGGCTTCTGGGTTAGTTTTTATATTGACGACGATGACTACTGGCTGATGCTGGACTCAGACCTCATTGAGGGCGCATCGAGTATTCAATGGATAGGCTGGGCAGGCGTGACGCTCTTGTTATCACTGGTCGGCGCAGTATTCATCAGCCGCCTGATCAATCAACCACTGGCGCGGTTATCAACAGCGGCACGCGCGATTGCGCGCGGCAAATCGCCGCCGCGTTTGCCCGAGTCAGGCCCGGCAGAAATTCGTGAGGCAAACCGTAGCTTCAATCAGATGGTGCAAGACCTGGAACAGGTGGCGTCTGACCGCGCGGTCATCCTGGCTGGTATCTCGCATGATCTTCGTACCCCTATCGCGCGTATGTTGCTGGAAGTGGAGATGGGTACGTTGTCTGATGAAGCCAAGCGCGGTATGCAATCTGATTTAGCGCAGATGGAATCCATCATCGCGCAATTCCTTGACTACGCTCGCCCCGCGGAGCCGGACACGCACTCGACATTTGATCTGTCGGCACTGCTCAAACAAGCCGCGCAGGAAGCGCAGCGCACCACTGATGTGGGGCTATATTGCGAGCTTGGAGATAATCTCTACGTCGTCGGTAATCCGGTAGAGATCGCACGTGCCATCAGTAACTTGATCGAGAACGCACGTCGGTACGGCAAAACACCGTCATCACGGCGAGCCGAGATCGAGATTCGCGCACGACGTGATCACGCCGAAATACTGGTCGAGGTACTAGATAAAGGCGCGGGTATCCCTGAATCAAAAATCCCTTACCTGCTGCGACCCTTCACGCGCATGGATACGGCGCGTAGCCAAGCCAACGGGGCGGGACTTGGGCTGGCGATTGTCGATCGTATCGTTCAACGACACCGTGGAAAGCTGAACATAAAAAACCGCGAGGGGGGTGGCCTCGCGGTTCGTATCTGGCTGAAATCTGCCTAGACAAACGATATCAGGCCAAGTCTTTCAGCAAAGCAGCCAGTGTTTCCTGTGGCAGTTCTTCGAGGTGCACAGGGTAGTTGGGATGATCGCAACCCACCATCATCTGTGCGCCGCCTTTGAGTGCTGCTTTCATTTCCGAAGTAAGTTCAAAGCGCACGAAATGTACCGCCGAGGTTTTTTCTTCGTTCTCGCGGTCAAGGTCTTCGTCCGCGATCGCGTAAACGCGCGGCTGACCTTCCACCTGAACGAATAGACGGTCTTCAATGCCAATCAACTTCGCCAGCGCCGCTTTACGGTCGCTCACGTTTTGATACTCGATCAGCATAGTCGCTTTGAAGTTGCTGCCGTCCGGGCAAAGCGGATTGTAAGCGTCCAGCTCAGACTGAATGCCTTCGTCTTCAAAAATCTTCTCTATACGGAGCATTTCCTGGACTTGGTAGCGCAGCGTCATCTCATCTTCGAAAAGCAAAGTGACGTGGTTACCCAGATGAACCGTACGCAGCTTCTTATGCTCGATAACCTGCTGACGAAACTCCGGGCGCTTCTTGGAGTACACCTCCAGACTCATCAAGCTATCACGTGAAATAATCATGGCAATCCTCCGTTTAAATTCCGTAAGCCTTGCGCAGCAGTGATAGCGGATGCGCCATTTCTGCCGGCTTCAGGCCGTTGACTTCCATACCTTGCTCGATGTGATGGCCCGCTAACTGGCAGTCGGACGAGATATAGTCCGGCGCTTCGCTCGCCATCGCCTTGAACACCGGCTTGCCGATTTTCATCGACATCTGGTGATATTCCTTTTTCACGCCATAAGTGCCTGCGTGACCGGAGCAACGCTCAACCACGTTGACCTTGGTATCCGGAATCATCTGCAGCATGTCGGCAGTTTTACGACCGACGTTTTGCACGCGTGAATGACACGGAATGTGGTACGACACATTACCCAGTGCGTGATTGAACTCCGTCTTCAACAAGCCATCGCGATTACGCGCCACGAAGTACTCAAACGGGTCCCACATCGCCTCTTTCACCAGCTGCGTATCTGCGCAGTCAGGGAACATCAGCGGTAGCTCTTGCTTGTACATCAGCGTGCACGAGGGAACCGGCGTCAAAATCGCGTAGCCTTCCTTCGCCAGCTTGGCCAGCTGGGGAATATTGATTGCCTTCTTCTCAGCCACACCCTCCAGATCACCCTGCTCGAGTTTCGGCATACCGCAGCACGCTTCTTTCTCGACCATGACGTAGGGAATCTCGTTGTGCTCAAGCACTGCCAGCAAATCATGACCAATGCCGGGCTCGTTGTAGTTCACATAGCACGTGGAATAAATCGCTACTTTGCCAGGCGTGTTCTTGCCATCTTTAACGGGATGCTTCGTCGATTTTGCGGCACCGCTACGGAATTTGGTAGTTGCAAATTCAGGCAGCCATGCATCTTTATCGACACCCAACACGTTCTCGACCAACGCACGTACCGGCTTGGTTTTGTTTACCGCGTTGACTGTCTGCGTGACGATTGGAATGCCGGCAAACTTGCCCAGCCCATCGGTATCCGACAAAAACTTGTCGCGCGATGAAACTTCGCCTTTCTTGAACTTGACTGCTTTGGCACGCAGCATCAGATGCGGGAAGTCAAGATTCCACTCATGCGGTGGCGTGTACGGACACTTGGTCATGTAGCACAGGTCGCACAGGTAGCACTGATCCACCACCTTCATGTAATCGGATTTGGCAACGCCATCAACCTCCATGGTTTCGGATTCATCAACCAGGTCGAATAGCGTTGGAAACGACGCGCACAACGACACGCAACGGCGGCAGCCGTGGCAAATGTCAAACACGCGCTCGAGCTCCTGATTAAGCGACTCTTCGTTATAGAAATCGTCACTCAGCCAATCCAGCGGATGCCGAGTCGGCGCCTCGAGATTGCCTTCACGGGACATGGCGTTACCTTGTAAGTTGTTTGTGGGGGAAGGTGATGCGGTCGGTTCATGGCGACTACGCATCGATGTACTACTCAAGCCATCTTTGTTGACAGGGTACGGGCACCGAAAGAAATGCCGAACCCTGTCAACGACCAACAGCGATTGTCAGTGCCGTGCGCGGCCTGACAACCCAGCCTATTAGTCGACCAGCTGGTCGAGGGCTTTCTGGTAACGGTTAGCGTGTGAACGCTCAGCCTTTGCCAGCGTCTCGAACCAGTCAGCGATCTCGTCGAAGCCCTCGTCACGCGCGGTCTTCGCCATACCTGGGTACATGTCGGTGTACTCGTGGGTCTCGCCTGCAACAGCAGCCATCAGGTTTTGACGCGAGGAACCGATCGGCAGACCGGTTGCCGGGTCACCGCATTGCTCCAGGTACTCGAGGTGGCCGTGTGCATGGCCGGTCTCGC
>JBJTRR010000532.1:0-3329 GCA_046076185.1 bacterium
ACGACCTTCCACCGCCCATCCGAGCGATGCACTTAAAAACATGCCGGCAAGGGCCAGCAACATGGGGCGATACCGAATCATGGGGGTAAACTCCTGGGAGAATATTGGTCGGGTGACCTGCTATTGATGAATTTCAGATCAGCGGTGAGAGGCCCGGCAACATGTATTGACCTGAAACTCGAACTTCAGGGATAGCACTTATTTAAGAGTTTAATTAACTGGCGGTTACATGACAAGCAGAGGCTACTCCCGATTCAATCAAGTTACCAGCAGACACATCATAAACCTTATGTTTTCTGATGAGATTCTGGCCGGCGGATGGTCAAACCGCTGGCCATCGCTTTGGCATTTACCAGCCTGTTATTTGGGCGGTTGTGCCTTGGTTGAAGCATCGCTAGCCGCTGGTTTGTCGGTTTTTTGAGATTCAGCAGCGGGCAAAAGCTCGCCTTTCAGTTCAAAATTGATTTCGCCACCTTCCGGTGGAACCGTAGCCGTAAGGGTTTTATTGCCAGGGCCATATTCTTTCGGCATACGCTCAACGGCCTGAGTCGCTTCCTTGGGCATGACCAGGGCCGATTGTATTTCCAGAGTGACCACTTTTCCATCGGGTGTTGTCTTGTACGAGAGCATCACCTGATATTGCCCGGGGGCACAGCCAAGCATACCCAGATAGCTCAGTTTGTATTTGCCCTCCTCGCGGGTCTGGCCGACAGTCATCGTGCCGCCTTCCGCCATGGGCAGAAATGAAATGACAGCTCCTTCCATAGGCTTGCCGTTCAGGGTAATTGTGCCGGAAACTGGCTTAATGGCAGGTAAAATTTCGGACACATCCGCAGTGTTGCAACCACAAATGAATGTAACAAGCATGAAAGCCTTAAATCGCAGCAACCACGATAAATCATGGTTGCTGCTAAGCCTGAAAGGCTGTTTGTTATCGACCTTTGCTGTCAAGTTCGAAATCAAAGGCTTTGTTTCCTTCGGTTTTGACTTCAACCATGAACGAGGTTTTATCAAGGGCTGCATATTTATCAGGCAATTTCTGCTTGAATGCCCCCATCATTTCCATCTGGGTCGGGTCGCCCTTGATTGCTTCCGGCACCTTTGCACCATCGGTGATTTCAACTTTTCTGATCGCTACCTTATAATTGCCGACAGCAAGTCCAAATCTAGCCTGGTATCGAGCTTTGTAAGTGCCATCATCCGAAGTCATGGCCGAACCGGCTGTCGGTTCAGGGTTCGAAGGGTCGGGTGCAAATGTCAACTCAGCATTAGCAAGCGGTTTTCCATCCAGCTTGACAACACCCTCAACCGGAAAAAGAGCAGGCCCATCCTCTGAACAACCGCTGAGCATCAGGGCTGGAATGAGAATAACCCATTTTGCCCTGCCTGAGCAAATAATTCCTGGCATTCAGGTTTTTCCTTTCATGAACAACAATGGATACGCCCATTTCTGCTTCAGGGCATTTTTGTTTTTGAGTCGTTGGTCGCAGCGGGTGCAATAGATACTGGGGTAGTCTTGTCGTCCGTAGAAGGCGGCGGATCAAGCAATTTCCCCTCCAGATTGAAGGAAAAGGTGCCGCCCTCAGGCTTGACGATAGCAGTGAGAGTGGTTTTGCCCAAAGAACTGTATTGATCAGGTATGACTTCGACAGCTCTCATGGTCTCTGCACTTGGTGCCAGGGCCGATTGCTCTGAAAGAGATACTGTCTTCCCTTTGGAATTAAGCTTCAGGCTGACACCAACTTTGTACTGGCCAGCACTACAGCCTGGGAAATTCATGTGAGAAAGCTTGAATTCACCGTTAGCATCCGTTTCACCAATCGAGAGGTTCCCCTCAGTGCCGGAAGGATTAAAGACCACAACGGCACCGGCCAGAGGTTTGCCCTCGTGGGTGACTTTCCCCGAGACCGGAACCAGTTTTGGAGGGCCCGGCGGCGCTTCCTTCTTACAGCCGTTGGCAAAGATGAAAGTCGCTAACAGGCATGTTGCAAAATTGCCTTTGGATTTTGGAAGTGAGATTCCTGGCATGATGATCCCGCTTGTGGAGATTTATGTAAATATCGATAGGTCTAATGGTTATGGGATAAAGAAGCGGGTGTCTGGTTAGTCATTCCCGCTTCTTCAGCGAACCAATCAGTAGGCATCAGCACTGATGACTTCTCCAGCAGAAATCGTCTGAAGTGACCACCAGGTATAGACATTTATCGTGTTTTTGATGAACCTGACCGACCCGTCTCCCATCGTCATATTCACACCACCCGGGTGCCTGCTACCAATTCGCCAGGCGTAAATGGATTTCTCGAAATTTGGCGGAAATCGGTTGTCATACCATGGTGCGTTAGGCACGCTGTTGGGTGCCCACACATGTGTTGGTGGATAAACGACGCCATGCGAGGAAGTGTGCGAACCAGCACCCCAGTATGGCCCAAAATACCGCACATTATCCCAGCTCCATTTGATTTTCGGTGTCTCGCCTATCAGCACCGTGTTGCTGGTGCCGTCGGTCACATTACTGATCATCGTGGAGAGATCGGTGAAGAAGAACCCCCGCAAGTTGCCCGTAGGCAAGGCCTTGGCAGGGCAATCATACTCAGTGAACTGGCTGGACATCATCACATAGTTACTGCGTCGGGCCCGGCTCATGGCATAAGGCCCAGTGCCAGTGGCATCATAGTCAAAAGGTTGAAATTCTTCGTCGGAAGGACATGTGTAAGCCGATACCAGCGAGCTAACAACCGTGGAATTCGCAAAATGGCTGCCAAGCAACCTTGTGTTGCCGTTTCTCCAGGCACTGTTGCTTGAAGCCTGTGAAAAGTTATAGGCGTTATGAAGCGCAGTCTGTTCAAGAAAGTTAAGAATCATTGTAAAGCCGGTTGTATTGAGCACTGTGCCATCGGGATAGCCCGGAACCTTGTTCGTTACATCGCAGCTTCCCGAAAGGATTTTCACAGGGGGGAATGCCCCGTTGGAGCTTTCGTAATTGTGCAGAGCCAACCCAATCTGTTTCATATTGTTAACGCACTGGGCTCGCCTTGCCGCTTCACGTGCTGACTGCACTGCAGGAAGCAGAAGCGAAATCAGCACGGCAATAATGGCTATGACCACCAGAAGCTCAATCAGTGTAAATGCTCTCGGAGCAACGCTTTTCACGCGAGTGCGCATCAACATGAACCATCTCCTCATTTGCGGAAGGATCAATGTGGGGAACTGATACTGGCTACGGTACGGAGGGAGATCAACTGATATTTCATGTCGCTCAAACACTAATCAACAAGTGCAAGAATGACAGAAATGGATTCAGTTATTAATATTTTATCAATGCCTCAACC
>JBJTRR010000533.1:0-1417 GCA_046076185.1 bacterium
AGGCACCATTCCCTCACGTTACCCACCATGTCGTAAAGCCCCCAGGCATTGGGCTGGCGTGTGCCCACCGGACGCGGGTTTGGCGTTGTGCGGGCGTTATACTGGGTCCATGCGTATGAATCACGGCTTTTCGGGTCAAAAGGCAGAGAGGTAGTCGTTGTCGCCCGGCAGGCATACTCCCATTCTGCTTCCGTTGGCAGCCGATACGTTTTCTTCTCTCGCTGGCTCAACCATTTGCAGAAAGCCGTCGCATCGTCGTAAGTAACCATGCTCACAGGAAATGTGTCGGATATGACATAGCCAGGGTTCGACCACTTGTAATCTTTGTCTTTGTTTCCCCAGCTTGACCCCTTCTTTGCTGTCCACCCACCTTCACCCGATCGTTCCGCATAAGTTACATAACCTGTTGCCACGACAAACTCTCTGAACTGCGAAACAGTCACTTCATACGCACTCATCAAAAACGGATTCTTAAATTCAATCACGCGGCGTGGAAATTCGTTGGGTTCGGCGGGCTTGTCATCCTCTGAGGCACCCATCAAAAATTTACCGGCCGGTATCCCTACCATCTTGATGCTAAGAGGTTTACGGTCGCCATTTATTGTGACGGTCACTTGATCCCTGTCAGAAACGACAAGGTTGCCTGGTGTCAGTGTCCGGTTATCCGGCACGCTCAGGCTGAGCCGATAATTGCCAGGCGGCACCGAAAAGCTGCTGCTTCCGGCAAGTTCCAATGACTTTGTCATCCCATCGTCTGCCGTCAGGTTCAGTACATCGCCTGGTTCGTGGTTTTTAACGGTCAGGGTGGCCCTGGTATCAAGACTGAGCCACGCCTGCCAGGCCAACACAGGTAGCGATAACGCCAGCACAGTCATAAACGCTTTTACAGTCGCTCTTTTGCGGTCCTTGGAATTTATCGCCTCTTCATGGGCCTGACGGGCACGATGAAGCTCGGGCAGCAACTCGCCGGCAGACTGGTACCGTCGGCCTGGCGATTCCATCACCATGCGGTCGGCAATGGTTTTTAATTGGCTCGCAAGTTTTGTCTCTGATGGAACTTGTGCCGCTATCAGCTTGCCCAGCATGTAATTCAAGACGCAACCGGCTGAATAAATATCGGACCGGTGGTCAAAGATAGGCCGGCCCGACTGTTGCTCGGGCGACATGAAGCCCTTGGTGCCTACCTTGCTGGGCCTTTGTTTTAATTCGGCCACAATGGAAAATGCCAGGCCATAGTCAATCAGCTTGACGGTGCCATTGTGCAGTCTCAGGATATTGGCTGGTTTGATATCACAATGCACAAGGTCGTTGGTGTGCAGGTGATCCATCGCCTTGCCAAGGCCTTCCATAACATCAAGTATTTCAAGGGCTGAGAGCAATTGCTGCTGCTTTTCAAGTTCGCTAAGGGGAACACCGT
>JBJTRR010000534.1:0-1897 GCA_046076185.1 bacterium
GACTGCATGCGATAGGCCAGTTCAAAAGATTCGATCCGGGCATTCAGGGCCGATGTCTCTTCACGTCCTTCAAGGTGTTTCTGGTTCAGGGCGCGGATCAAATCAAGCTGGGCCCGCTGGTCAGATTCCGAACGGAATGGCTTGAGATTCGGCACAGGGTCTTTCAGGTCGGGCATGAACGTGCCCTGATGCTCGGCCGGGAGGAACGACGAACCAAAGGCTTTTGTCGTGTCAACCAGGCTCATCGGGTTGCCCAACACGATAAAGCCGGGCAAGTCCTTGTTTTCGGTGCCCAGGCCGTAAGTCATCCACGAGCCGATGCTTGGCCGCAGGAAGAGGCCGCTGCCGGTCATCATCTCAAGCGTGCCCTGGGCGTGGAAGAAGCTGTCGCAGCACATGGATCGCAGCAGGCAGATTTTGTCGATCTGGCGGGCCACATGCGGAAAAAGCTCGCTGACTTCAATGCCTGAATCGCCATGCGGCTTGAATTTCCATGGCGATGGAAACGCGTTGCCCAGCGGCCGGGGCTTGCCCAAGAGTTTGTTGGTGTTTTGCTCAAGCACCGGCAACCGCTTGCCCGCCCATTTGGTCAGGGCTGGCTTGGGGTCGAAGGTGTCCATCTGGGCCGGGCCACCATTCATGAACAGGAAAATGACACGTTTGGCCCTGGCTGGAAAATGCGGCAGGTCTGTGGATTTGGTCGAGCCCGAGGCTGACGTTTCGCTTAAAAGTGAGGCCAGGCCAACCGAGCCGAATCCGCCGGCGAGGCCGCGAAGCATCTGGCGACGGTCTAGCGGGCAAAAATTCTGTCGGGAGTTTTGATTCATCGGAAATTTGTCAGACATGCCCCTGAGCCCCCGCGAGTGATTGGTTTGTCACTCAATAAACATGAATTCACTGGTACAGTAAAGAGCCTGAATCAGCTCTTCCCAGGTGTTTTCGGCCAGAAAGCGGCCAGCCATTTCGATTTCGTCAGCACCGGCCGGCCGGTTGTAGATCAGCAGCCAAAGCCGGGCGAGCCGATCTGAGTCAGATTTCAGATTTGTGTCAGAGTTGAAGCGTGCGGCCAAAGCCACGGCCGATTCGGTCGCCAGGCTGTTATTCAGCATGAAAAGGGCCTGAGGTGTTGTCGTCGTTTCGGCCCGAACCGGCACAATCGATTTGGGGTCAGCCGCGTCAAAAAGGGCGGCCGAGACGTTTGCCTTTTTCCGGTCCTGAGTTTCAAAGGCGGTTCGTGGCATATGGCCAGCGGTTTTCGTGATTTTTCCGTCGCTGGAATCAGCCAGTCGGCCCGATGTTGCCAGAAGGGTGTCTCGCAACTCTTCCCACGTCATTCGGCGACGATTGTAGCGGCTGATTTTTTCGTTTTCCGGGTCGTTTTTGAAAACCTCGGGATTCACCTGGCTTGACTGCTGAAAGGCAGCAGAAAGCATGATTTCCCGGATCAATTTCTTGGTTGACCAGCCCGAACCAACGAACCTGAGCGAGAGATAATCGAGAAGTTCCGGGTTCGTCGGTCGTTCACCCAGAATGCCGAAATTGTCGGGCGACCTGACCAGCCCCCTGCCCATCACGTGCTGCCAGATACGGTTAGCCATGACCCGGGCCACCAGCGGATGTTCAGGCGACGTGAGCCACTCGGCCAGCTCGCGGCGGCCACTCTGGCCTGATTCGCGTGCAATAGGCTTCTGGTTCTCGCCGGCCAGAATGGTTGGAAACCGGCGTGGAACAACCTTGCCTTCTCGCTGATAATCGCCGCGAATATAAACCGGTGCGTCGCCAATTTTGGCCCTGTTGCTGCCAGGCACGCCGCCTTCAGCAACCGCCACTGCCATGGGCCCGGTTTTTTTTGTCTTTTTCAGATCATCGCCCTGCTTTTTCAGGGCGGCAATGGCCA
>JBJTRR010000535.1:0-1635 GCA_046076185.1 bacterium
GTAATTGCAAATTGCATGGAACCTGGCCCCTCTTCTGTCGTATGGTAATCTCATTCCATTGCTAATGATATTTTACCAGAAATCAGGTTTGTATTATAACACCGTGTTTCTGGGGGGATTGTTTCAGCAATCAACGATACCATAGTGGTTGGTTTCAGTTGAAAATCATCATTTCAAACCAGCTTCTTCCAGCGTCGCACAAGATCAATGGCTTCTTCGCCCGAGATGCTCTCGCCATCAACCGCCGCAATTTCATCAAGAAGCGGGTCGGGGATGGCTGCAAAGAGGCTGCCTGTGAGCCCCCGGGCTGTTTTGGCACGGGGCCTGGCAGCAGCGGTTTTCCCTTCAGTGCCCGACACCTGTGGCACGACATGCGTGGCGGCAGCGGCCTGGCTCATGGCCGAATGCTGCGTTTCAAGCTGATCGAGAATCTGCCGGGCCCGTTCAAGCACAGGCTGGGGCACGCCTGCCAGCCGCGCGACATGAATGCCGTGGCTCTGGTCGGCCCCGCCCGGGATGATGCGGTGCATGAAAATAATTTCGCCATTCTGGTTTTCAACGGCCACGTTGGCGTTTCTCAGCCCCGGGCAGCTTTTTTCCAGATCGACCAGCTCGTGATAATGCGTGGCAAAAAGGGCCCGGCACCGCGCTGAATCGTGCAGAAATTCGGTGATGGCCCAGGCCAGCGAAACTCCGTCGAATGTCGAAGTGCCGCGACCGACTTCATCCAGAATCACCAGGCTTTTTTCGGTGGCGTTATGCAGAATATTGGCTGTTTCTGACATTTCCACCAGAAATGTCGATTGCCCGCGAGCCAGTTCGTCGGCTGCTCCGACCCGGGCAAAAACCCGGTCTGTCAGGCCGACAACCGCTTCTGCCGCCGGTACGAACGAACCCATCTGGGCCAGAATGGTGATCAGGGCCACCTGACGGATGTAAGTGCTCTTGCCGGCCATGTTCGGGCCGGTGATCAGCAGGACAGAGCCTTCTTCCGGGCCAAGCGTGGTGTTGTTGGGCACGAACACGCCCCGGTTCAGGCGGGCATCAAGCACGGGGTGCCGACCGGCGACGATTTTCAGAACGGGCTCCTGAACCATCGTCGGCCGCACATAATTCTGGCTGACAGCCAGTTCAGCCAGGGCGGCCAGAGTGTCAAGTGCGGCCAGCACGCCACCGGCCTGCACCAGGCGTGGCGTTTCGGCGGCCACGCGGTCGCGCAGGGCCTGAAACAGCTCATATTCAAGCTCGCGGGCACGTTCTTCGGCCCGAAGCACTTTATCCTCGTATTCTTTCAGTTCGGGCGTGATATAGCGTTCGGCGTTTTTGACAGTCTGTTTACGGATGTAAATGGGCGGCACGCGTGATGAATGAACATTGGTGATTTCAACATAGTAGCCGAAAACTTTGTTGAAGCCGACCTTGAGGCTGGGGATACCGGTTTCGCGAATTTGCTCGGCCTGATACTGGGCGATCCAGTTTTTGCCGCCACGGGCGGCGTCACGAAGTTCGTCGAGCAGTGGGTGGTATTCTTCGCGAATCACGCCGCCATCGCGGGGATTATTGGGCGGATTATCGGCAATGGCGCTGATAATTGCCGAGCGAATTTCAGGGCAAAGCTCAAGGGCATCGTCAAGC
>JBJTRR010000536.1:0-8500 GCA_046076185.1 bacterium
AGGCGGCATGGGCCCACATCGTTGATTTGCTTTGCCCTTTGGCACGCCGGGAAAGTAGTGAAAACGGCAGCGAAACCCCAACGAGAAAAGAAAACGACGGCTGAATCATGTCGTGCAGCGACGGCTTGATGTTTTCTTTCAGCGAGCACGAAATCCATTCCAGATGGGTCTGATGATAGGCCAGTGTTTGCCAAAACCCGCTTTCCGGGAAATTTTTTGCCATCTGCCCCAGGTGCAGTGCTTCCGCCATCAGCAGGAACATCACCATGCCCCGATAGGCGTCAATCGAACCAATCCGTTTTGGTTTCAACAGCTCTCCCTGCGCAGAATTCTGCTCGTCAGGCAAGTCAAGAGTCGGTTCTTCAACCAGTTTACTGAGATTTGATTCGGCTGATTGATCCATTGTCAGGGCTCATTCCAGGTAGTTCGCAAAAGCTTCAAAGTCATTGCCAGGGGTTCAACAGTGGCAATTTGGGCGAGCCGCACGACGAAAACAGCTTGCCTCCGCGTGCAATCTTAATCATCATAGATAAACAGCCCGCCTGCAAGACTCAGCATGCTCGAATTTTGAACACGTGCCATTTGATGGATTTCAGCCATGTATTCCCGACAAATTTGCAAAATGGCCATGTTTTTCGCATTTATCGCGATGTGGACTGGTTCGCAGGCAACTCTTGCTGATGAGTCGCTTATAGATTTTCAGAAACAGGTTGCACCCATACTTTCTTCCCGCTGTGTTGGTTGCCATCAGCCGGGCAAGATCAAAGGTGGGCTTGATCTTACAACATTCAAAAAAACAATGGCCGGCGGCGAATCAGGCTCAGCCATTGAACCGGGCAAGCCGGCTGAAAGTGAGCTGGTGTTTCGCATCAAGCCTGAATCGTCTGGCATGAAACCCGATATGCCGCGTCAGGGTGAACCACTCTCGGCCAATGAAGTTTCAATCATCGAAAAATGGATCGCCCAGGGCGCGAAATGGCCTGAAACACAGGTTCTGAAAGAATCGGCCAAGGCAGATCAGTCGTGGTGGTCCCTGCAAAAACTCAGTGCTGGCAAAGTGCCTGATTTGCCGCATGGTTTTCCTGATTCATGGAAAAAAAGCCCAATCGATCAATTCATCGCCAGTCGGTTGCAGAAAGAAGGCCTTGAGCCCTCACCTGCTGCCGACCGACGCATACTTTTGCGAAGATTGTATTACGACCTCACCGGGCTGCCGGCTTCGCCACAGGAAATGCAATCGTTTTTAAATGATCAACGACCGGATGCCTACCTTCGACAGGTTGATCGCCTTCTTGCCTCGCCACGTTATGGCGAGCGCTGGGGCCGATATTGGCTGGATGTTGTCCGCTTCGGCGAATCCAATGGCTTTGAGCGTAACGAGCTTTTTAATAACGTCTGGCCTTTTCGAGACTATGTCATCCGCTCATTTAATGAGGACAAACCCTTCGGCCAGATGGTGCGTGAACATCTTGCTGCCGACATCGTTTCGGCCAACGATACTCGGAATATGGTCGGGGTCAGCTTCCTGACGATGGGCCCTTTTGATGATGTCGGCAATCAGGACCCCGTGCAGGCCGCCCAGATTCGGGCCAACACCATTGACGACATGATCGTCGCCACGGGTTCCGCCTTCCTTGGCCTGACAATCGGCTGTGCCCGCTGCCACGACCATAAATTCGACCCGATCAGCCAGTCTGATTACTACAAAATTCAATCGGCCTATGATGGAGCCAGACAGGGTTCGCGTCCGGTCGCCACTGCCGCACAGCTTCAGTTACGGGGTCGCCTTCTTGAACCTCTTGAAAAAGAGCGAAATGCAATCAATAAATCGCTGGCCGAGCTGGAAATAGCGTTTCAGGAACGAGTGGCCAGCGAATTGAAATCAAGGCCTGTTTCCATTTCAAAAACCCCCGTCAGCCCAAAGGGTGTTGAGGAAAAACTGCCCGATTCGCCATTTCAATTTCTCCGAATTACTATTTTCAATAATGATCGCAACGCTGAAAGTGCCGCCGGAACACGCATTGATGAGCTGGAAATCCTGACTGGTGAACCTGCCTCGCAAAATCTGGCTCTGGCCTCCAGCGGCACAATAATTGAAGCACCGGCCCGGCAACCGGGCGATTTTGCCGAGGCCTATTCCCCTGCCCTCATGATTGACGGCAAATATGGCGCAGCATGGGTGTCAGCGGCCACGCCATCAGTTGTGACGATTGATCTGAAAACACCCAGAAAAGCTGAAAAACTTGTGTTTTCAAGTGATCGTAACGGCGCGATTAAGGGTAAATCGCCCTATAATACGTTTGTAGGTGATTATCAGGTTGAATACTCCACCGATGGCAAAAAATGGCAATTGCTGGCCGATTCCTCGCGTGAACGTCCCGCTCCATCGCCGGCACACGAGCAGGCCAGGCGCAGGCGTTTTGGCTATAATGCCAAAGAATCTGAAAAAATGAGTCAGTTGCGCCAAAATCTGGCGTCAGTCGAACGTAAAATTGCTGCTGTTCCAAATTATCCTACAGCATGGCAGGGCAATTTCTCTCAACCCGCCAAGCCCAATTACATTCAACTTGGTGGCGATCCGCAGCGACGGGGCCCTGAAATTCAGCCTTCATCGCCCGGCTATTTAAATCATTTACAAAACGAATTGACCAGTTTTCAGCTTGCACCCGAAGCCCCGGAATCTTCCCGGCGTCTGGCTCTCGCTGGCTGGATTGCCAGTCCTCAGAATCCGCTGACATGGCGTGTGCTGGCCAACCGCATCTGGCATTTACATTTTGGCACGGGGTTGGTTGATACGCCTTCAGATTTTGGCTATATGGGTGGCCGGCCGACTCACCCCGAACTGCTTGACTGGCTGGCCCAAAGGCTTTTGGAAAATGGCGGCCGGTTGAAATCTCTGCATCGGGAAATTGTATTAAGCCAGGCTTATATGCAATCGTCAGCAGGTCAGCAGAAAGGCCTGGCCAAAGATGCCCAGAGCCGATTGCTTTGGCGATACCCGCCCCATAGACTCGACAGCGAGCAGATACGCGACAGCATGCTTTTCGTTGCGGGTGTTCTTGACGAACGTCGTGGCGGACCAGGTTTCAGGCTCTTCCAGTATTTACAGGATAATGTCGCAACTTATGTCTCGCTTGATGACCCCGGCCCTGAAACCTGGCGTCGCTCTGTTTATCATCAGGCGCCACGGGCAACCAAAGTCGATTTTCTGGCTGATTTTGACTGCCCTGATAACGCAACCCCGGCCCCTTCCCGGGTCACAACCACAACGCCCCTGCAATCAATGACACTCTGGAACCACAGGTTCACTCAGCGCATGGCGGCCGAAATCGCAGCCCGAACCGAAAAAATCAACGATCCCGCTGCTCGTGTCCAAATGATTTTTCAAATGGTTTACCAGAGAATGCCTTCAGGCCAAGAATTGGCCGAGGCGACTGAAGCGGCTCGAAATGTTGGCTGGAATAACTTGGCACGTGTTCTTATCAACAGCAACGAATTTCTTTATCTCGAGTAAGGCACGCCTCTAACCGCATCAATACAATGAGCCATCAAATGCAATCGCAAAAACTGGTCATGAACGAATATATCAGCCGACGTGGCTTCCTGAGCGATGTCGCGGCAGGAATTCTTGGCGTTGCCCTGCTTGATCTCGACAATGCGGAAGCCGCCGACAACAATTCGGCTGTTGATGATTTGACAAAGCGGCCATGGCAACCAGGCAGGCCACAATTTCAACCCAGGGCGAGACAGGTTCTACATATATTCTGCCCGGGTGCCGCCAGCCATATCGACCTTTGGGATTACAAACCGGCGATTTCACAATATCATGGCACGCCATTGCCTGGGGCCGAGAGCTTCCTGAGCTTTCAGGGCAAGAATGGCAATCTCATGAAAAGCCCGTGGCCCTTCGTGCATGCCGGGCAGTCGGGCAAGCCGATTTCGTCAATGTTGCCCAATATGGCCCGTCATGTTGATGACATGGCTTTCATTCACAGCATGACATCGCGCACCAATACGCACGGCCCTGGCTGTATATTCATAAATACGGGTTTTGTGCGGGAAGGATTTCCGTCGGCAGGTGCGTGGATAGGCTATGCTCTGGGTAGCATGAATGACAATCTGCCCCGATTTATTGCGATGCCTGACGTGCGTGGCGAACCGCCTAACGGCAAGGCCAACTGGTCTAACGGCTTTCTGCCTGCCGCTTTCCAGGCCGTGCCAATCACAGCCCAGCAGGCGATCCGTAACCTCAACACGCCTCAGGGCATTGGTGTTGAAGCCGAATCTGCCGCTCGCAGCTATCTTGATCGCGTCAACCGTCGATATGCGGAACAACATCCCGATAATTCCGAGCTGCAGGCCCGTATTGCAAGCTATGAACTTGCTGCCCGCATGCAGCTTGCCGCACCTGAAGCCGCAGGAATCGACACTGAACCCGCCCACATCAAGGCCATGTATGGTGTGGACGACCAGAACACGCTCAAGGCGGCTTATGCCCGAAACTGCCTTATGGCCCGACGATTTCTCGAACGAGGTGTTCGTTATGTCTCACTTTATTGTGCTTCGCGTGCATCAGGGGTTGATGGCTTGCTGAACTGGGATGCGCATAAAACCCTGAAATCTGATTACGAGCGACATTGCCCAATTTTCGACCAGCCCACAGCAGCCCTGATTTCAGACCTCAAGCAGCGGGGCCTTCTTGAAAAAGATGTTCTTGTGCTTTGGACAACCGAGTTCGGCCGCATGCCGACACACCAGGAAGGCACTTCGGGCCGCGACCACAACCCTGATGCCTTCACAACCTGGCTCATGGGTGCCGGCGTGAAAGGTGGTGTCAGCTATGGGGCCACCGATGAATTTGGCCGGAAATCCGTTGAAAATGTCACGACAGTGTATGATTTTTACGCCACGGTTTTGCACATGCTGGGCCTGAATCATGAGCAACTGACGTATTACCACAACGGCACAAACAGGCGCCTAACCGATGTTCATGGGCAACTGATTGGTGAAATTCTTGCCTGAGGCTCTTTCCTGCAAAGAAAACAGCTCCGGTCATGTCGTTGTAAAATGGAATTGTTTAACGCTTTAACTGTCGATAGGATATACTTTGGTAACCTGCTTTGAATGTCTGATCGTTGCACGCAGACCCCTGGCTCGGATCGGGAGCCCCTCGCCATGAATCCATATTCCTGCTCGCGAAATGTATCGCAATTTGGTCATCCGCGTGGCATTTCGCGTCGTGGACTGATTCAGGCCGGGGCTGTTGGCCTGCTGGGGCTTGGTATAGAACATCTGCCGTCAGTCCAGGCTGCGGCCGACGACTGGACACGTGGGCCCATTTCGCCCAAAAGAAAAGTCATTTTTATCTTTCTCTCGGGTGGGCTTTCGCAGCACGAGTCCTTTGATCCCAAGCCTGGTGCTTCAGACCAGATACGTGGCGAATTTGGATCAATTCAAACCAGATTCGGCGAAGGCGTTCGCCTGACCGAGCATCTGCCCAAGCTGGCAGGGATCAGCCATCTCTGGTCGATGGTAAGATCGTTGACTCACGGCACGAATGACCATTCGCTGGGGCATCACATCATGCTCACTGGTCGTTCCGGGGCCCCAGCCGGCTTCAACCCAAACCAGCCCACTGCAACCGATGAACCTTCGATCGCATCGATCGTTGGTGCAGTCACCCGATCCGCCAATAATCTTCCCCCGGCAGTGGTTCTGCCAGAAAAACTCGTGCATCGCACGGGCCGCATCATTCCAGGCCAGTTCGGCGGATTGATGGGCACCCGCCACGACCCCTGGTTTCTTGATCTTTCTCCATTTGACCCAAACAGTTACGGCTCATACCCAGCCTATGGGTTCGATCATCAGAACAAGCCGGAACAGTCAAAAGTTCGCAAGTTCGAGCCGCTCTCGCTCAGCCTTCCTGCCGAATTGACATCCAACCGGCTAGACCAGCGGCTGGATCTGCTGAAGTCGGTAGATCACCAGCGTCGAAGCCTTGACATATGGGCTGGTTCCGCTGAAGGCATCGATCACCAGCGAGCCGGTGCCGTGGCCCTGCTGACTGATCCCAAGATTCGCAGGGCTTTTGACTTGGGAGATTCAGACCCAAAGCAGCTTGATCGGTATGGCCGTCACAGTTTCGGCTGGAGCTGTCTGGTCGCACGTCGGCTGGCTGGTGCCGGCGTGCCACTGATTCAGTTAAATCTGGGAAATAACGAAACTTGGGACACTCACGGAAATGCCTTTCCTCACCTGAAGGAAAATCTGTTGCCGCCAATGGATCAATCCGTTTCGGCCCTGATCGAAGATTTGCATGCATCAGGCGAGCTTGACGACACGCTCATCGTTATGGCCGGCGAATTCGGCCGAACACCTAAAATCTCACATCTTCGCGAACATTACAAACTGCCGGGCCGTGACCACTGGGGTCGCGTGCAATCTGTTCTGCTCGCTGGTGGTGGAATCGCCGGAGGTAGGGTCATCGGTTCTTCCGACGCCCTCGGTGGCACTCCCGCCAGCCGCCCTGTGACTCCTGAACAATTTGCCGCAACAATTTATGAGTCGCTTGGCCTGCCCCAAACCCTCGCCTGGTTTGATAGCCAGGACCGCCCCCACGCGATCTACCACGGCGACCCAATCCGCGAACTTTTTAGCTGACTGCCAAATTGGCGGTGATAAGCACTATGATCGAATTATGCCAAAATGGCAGCCTCTTGATTGATATTAAGGAGGTTTCGCGTTGATACTGCCAATTTGGCAAAATTATAAAGTACTGTGAATAAAATACTTAAGATCTAATAACTTGTTCTGATTCGTAATTTGGCATGCTCATTGCTTTGTTGATTTTGACAGAGTCGCTGAATGGCAGGCGGCTCACAAAAGAATTCAATGAGTCAGAGAGGAATAAAAAATGGCGAGCTATCGCACATGGTCGTTTGGCCCGGTCAATTTCACGACATTGCAGCCTCAATCGGTCGCACAGAATTCCGATTCTCGCCCGGCGGTGATCGCTGAACATTTGATACCGGTTCGACTTACGGAAAGTGAGTCTGGCTGGACGGTCGAGGCAGATGTTCCGGGCGTTGATCCATCGAATATTCGTATGGAATTTTTCCAGAATCGGCTTTCGATTGGATATCAGCGTGAGACGCCTGATATTTCAAAATCTCCTTATGATAACAGAGCTTACGGCGAATTTCAGCGAGTGATCAAAGTGGCCGAGGAAGTCAATGCCGAGGGCATCAGCGCAAGCGTAGCCCACGGTGTTCTGACAGTCTCTCTGCCTCGATCTGAGGCGAACCAGCCACGCAAAATAGTCGTCAACTCATTGTGATCAAAAGAGTTGTCATTTATCTACTGCACCATGGTTTCAGGAAAGGGTGAATAAGATGAGAGTTCAGCGATGGGAACCATTCCTTGAATTGGCGAGCTTCAGTGATGCCGTTCAGACTCTTCTGAACGAAAGCGGTAGCACACCAGCGGCAGACGATGCCACTCTTGCCCCAGCGACAGATGTGTCTGAAACCGTTGATGGATATGATATTTACGTCAGTATGCCAGGCATAAGTCCGGCTGAGGTTGAAATCACGGTCCATGGCAATGTGGTTTCGATCTCAGGCGAGCGTAAGCCCGTTGAGAACAAGCCTGATCAAAAGTGGCTCGTCAAAGAGCGGCTTGCCGGTAAATTCAATCGAAATCTGAACTTCGCGACATCGCTGGATCCTGATCAGGCATCGGCCAGCTTCACTCATGGCGTGCTTCATCTGCATGTGCCTAAGGCTGTAAAAGAACGCCCGAGACAAATCAGAATCAGTTGATGATCCTGATCAGAAACGTATTGCTGATAAAATGTTACGAAGTGCCGGTTCTTTTTGGGGCCGGCATTTTATTCTTCATCAATTTAACATTTTTGATTCGGAAATTGCTGTATTTTCTTGATGAAATGACTTAAAATTCGTCCTTCAAGACGGATAGACAAATCACTCGAAATACTGGCAATGAAGATTGACCGACCATTGCCATCACCAGCCAATTTAACCAAGGCGCTGACTTATGTCGTCTGATCGTTCGCCCTCCCACGCGATGCGCACTGCCTGGCTGGTGGTTCTATTGCTTTTTCCGGTTGCTTTGCTCAATTACCTTGACCGGCAAATGCTTGCGTCGATGAAATTTTCGATTATGGGCGAAATCCCCACGATTCAGAGTGAAAAGAACTGGGGCTATATGCTGGGCCAGTTCAAGTGGGTCTATGCTTTTCTAAGTCCTTTTGCAGGTTACATTGCCGACCGGTTCAGCCGTCGGCTCACCATTTGTTGCAGCCTTTTTGTATGGTCAGCGGTCACATGGTGGACTGGCCAGGTTGAAACCTACAACGAACTGCTTCTCGCCCGCTCGCTCATGGGTTTCAGTGAAGCGTTTTATGTGCCTGCTGCGCTTGCACTTATATCTGAATATCACATCGGCTCCACTCGCTCCCGGGCCATCGGCCTGCACCAGA
>JBJTRR010000537.1:0-1904 GCA_046076185.1 bacterium
AATTGGATACGAGACGAATAATAGTTTACTGGTTGACGGGCTGGATGGTCACCACCAAGTCACTCCGTTAACCAACCATATACGCTGACGGAAATCGGGATCGTCCAAGCCCGTTATCATAAGGCCGGGCAATTTGCGAAAGCAGGTTGCCCGGCCTTTTTCGTTTTCCCGGCGTAACATACTTCTTGCAGGAGAATCCTCAGATGTCCGCAGTCAGCTTCGCCAGGAAGAGTAGCAACCAGGTCTCTGATCTCGAAATCTCCCGGGTCAAGCCAAAAGTGACCGTGATCGAAGGCGACGGCATTGGCCCCGAATGCGTTGCCAGCACGATCAGGATCATGCAGGCCGCCGGAGCTGCACTTGAATTTGAACATCACGAAGCAGGTGCGGGTGTTTTTCGCAAGGGTGTGGCTTCGGGTGTGCCGAAAGAGACGATTGAATCCATTGCCCGGACGAGAGTCGTTCTCAAGGGGCCTCTCGAAACACCAGTTGGCTATGGCGAAAAATCTGCAAATGTGACACTGCGCAAGCTCTTTGAAACCTATGGCAACATTCGCCCTGTGCGAGAACTGCCCGGTGTACCCACCCCGTTTGCTGGTCGGGGCATTGATCTGGTTGTGGTTCGCGAAAATGTCGAAGACCTTTATGCCGGTATTGAGCATGGCCAGACGCCTTCTGTCGCCCAGTGTCTCAAGATCATGTCGCGCAAGGGTTGCGAGAAGATCGTCCGGCTGGCATTTGAAGTGGCCAGGTCTGAAGGGCGTCGGCGTGTTCACTGCGCCACCAAGGCCAATATCATGAAGATGACCGAAGGCCTGCTGAAGCGTACTTTTGAAGAAATTGCCCCGGATTATCCGGAAATTGAGGCATCACACATCATCATCGACAACTGTGCCCACCAGCTTGCCCGCCGGCCGGAACAGTTTGACGTGATCGTAACTTCAAACATGAACGGCGATATCATCAGCGACCTGACCAGCGGCCTCACCGGCGGCCTGGGCTTCGCACCTTCAGCCAACCTGGGCACAGAAGTGGCCATTTTTGAGGCAGTGCACGGATCGGCCCCGAAATATGCCGGTAAAAACTGCATTAATCCCACGGCCGTGCTGCTTTCAGGCGTGTTGATGCTGCGGCACCTGGGGCAGTTCGATGCCGCCAGGCAGATTGAGCAGGCCCTCTTCTACACGCTGGAATCAGGCAGATATCGCACGGGCGATGTGGTCGGATACGACAAGGGCTGCTCAACATCCGACTTTACCGACGCCGTGATTGCCAACCTTGGCCGACCGGCCGCCAGCCGGATTCGCGACTACAAGCCGCTGCAAATGCCACAATTTTCGGCTGATCTTGGCTTGGTTCAGCCCACGGCCCGCCGCGTTGCCGGTGTCGATGTGTTTATTGAGTCAGACCTCTCGCCCGCTGAAATCGGCCAGAAGCTTACGCAGATCGCTTCCGGCTCGCCGCTTCAGCTCAAAATGATCTCGAATCGTGGCACTCAGGTCTGGCCCGCCACCGGCGCCATCACCGACTGTGTCAACCATTTCCGCTGCCGCTTTGTCATGCGGGTGCCCAGTGCTGATCTGGCCGACTATTCTCTGATGGGACTTCTCAGTGCCATCTCCGGCTCGTTCCGCTGGAACCACATTGAAAAGCTCAATGAATTTGACGGTAGCCCGGCATTCACCAAAGCTCAGGGCGAATCCTGATCCTTCGGGTTCACCGTCGATCCGTAAAGAAATACTCCTGCAATTGCGGTACCGGTGGCTCGCCGGTCCGCTTTTTCTTTTCTGGTTGGTTTATTTTTTGTCGTTGCGTGTAATATCCAATAATGTCTGATAATATTAATTTTTAGAATCATTTCGGCGACTCATCACGCGGCTCATCTCCCGGCCGGTCGAGAACAG
>JBJTRR010000538.1:0-11493 GCA_046076185.1 bacterium
ATTGGTCTGGGCACAGTGCCAGGCTGGGTTGGCCCGAAATCTCATTTAAATCATCTGCCACGTATTGAAATTTATGATTTATTGAAATGCAATTCTGCTGCAGCCATGCTTTTTCGTCAGCCAACTGGCAGCGAGTTAAACTGGTTGCAATTCCGAAGGCTGGGCGGCTCACTGCTCAGGCAACTGGCATGAAAAGTATAAAATTGCAATCAGAAAAACGATCAAGTAGCATAAATCACATTCTGATTGATAATGCAATAACCGAACACGTCTGCCCCAAATGCAATCAAGCCATTGAAAAGAAAAATAATGGTCAATATCAATGCTGTTTCTGCCTGTTGACATTTCCCGTTGTGGCGGGAATGGTTGACCTTCGATTGCATTCTGACAGATATCTCAGCCTGAATCAGGAACGACAAAAAGCCAGACGACTTGCAGGAAAAGCAAATTCGCTTTCGCTGGAAGCTCTGGCCCGGGCCTATTACGCCATCACCGCCGATGTGGACGAAGCCCGCCGCGAACGATTTGTCAGCCATATTTTACAGGCTGAGAACCGGGGCCTTGCGATTTTATCTCGCCTGCCAAAAAACGGCGACATACTTGAAATTGGCTGCGGCACCGGCGGATTTCTGGCAGCGGCCGCGAAATCAGGGCGCAACGCTTTTGGAATTGACATTGCCAGCCGCTGGCTTGTCGTGGCCCGAAGCAGGCTTCAAGAAGCCAGGAAAAACTCACATATTACAAACATCTTACCCGCCTGTACTGAAAATCTGCCCTATACGAACGATTCTTGGAAACTGATTGTTGCCGACAGCCTGCTTGAACATGTGGATGATGCCGTTGCAGCGATTCGTGAAATGGTGCGGGTGGTCAGGCCCGGCGGGCTGATATTGATCTGGACACCGAACCGGCGGTGGCTCGGCCCCGACCCGCATGTCGGCCTATGGCTGGTGAAATTTCTGCCAGAAAAATGGGCGAGATCCTATTTAAATAGGCGACGGGGCGATATTTTCTGGCCAAAATGTCGGTCGAGCCATGAGTGGGAATCGCTATTGAAATTGCATTTCCCCACATTACAGGCGAAATGTCGGCCTGCTGATACAAGTGGCTGGCCGAAAAGCGACAATACTCTGCGTGGCTATCTAGTCAGGTTATGCGGCTTTTTTGGAAAGTTGCCGATATTTAAATCTTTATTGAAATCCTTTGGGCCATTAATTGAAATTCAAATCAGAAAACCTGATTTGAATTGAAACAGGAGTTAAGCAGCCAGGCACGAATCAAATGAAACCTGACAAAAACAAAACATTTTCTCAATCGATTTATATGCTGGCGGAATATGCGTCCATAGCCAGTGGGTTTCTGATTTTCATTCAACTGGCCGGCACTTTGATACCAGTCGATTTTGCCAGCTGGGAATGGCTTCAAGTCTGGCTGGGCCTGTGTCTGCTTCTGCCCAGGAACGGGCTTGATATTGTTGCCATTCGAAGTGCCTATCGCCACCAGAAACATCTGCGAGAATGGACAGCCATTGTTTTAATCACACGACTTTTGCTAAGCATACCGGCCATGCTTCTGATGATTTCAGCCGGAAAGCTGCTTGGTATTGATCAACCAGCAATTGCAATACTTATGATGACAATCCCCATTTCGGCAACAGTGCCTGATATTGCAGCACGCGTTCAGGGGCGATTTAAAAAACACGCATTTATTATTTCCATAAAGAATAATGTATTTTTAACCCTGCTGATATTTGGGAAAATGACGAATTTAAACCAGATTGCTGAATTGTATTTTCTCAGCGAAGTGATTGTGAGCCTGATGTGGTGGGCAGATGCCAGGCAATTCAGGGGTTTGCCCGGTGGCCGATGGATCATATTATTGCGTCGGGGGGGGCGGGGGATCTTGGTACGAAGCACAAACCAGAGTCTGGGTCGATGGCTTCGGGTCTTTTCCTATAGTGCCGATGCGATATTTCTGGGCCTGATGGCACCGGGGGCCTGGTCAATTATCGCGCCAGGGCGAAGATTAATGATGTCAATTGTCATGCCACTGGGTAACTGGCTGGGTTCATCAGGGCACCAGATGACTCACTGGCCAGAAATTAAAATTGTAAGTTGCGATTGTATTTTCAGACGTATTTGTCTGGCAACCACATTCTGCCTGTTAATATTTGCTGCTGCCGTGCCAGCCATTCCATTATTCAATTCAAATTCAAGTATTTGGCTGATTGTATTTGCAAGGGCAGGGGTGATCGCCTATGGTTTCTGGCTGATGGCCGCACAAGCCGCAATGCGGCAAGACAAATCGGCCTGGATTACACCGGCCTTGTTTACGGCAGGCAGCCTGTTCATCGCCATGGCTGTATCATTTTCAATGCAAATGCAATATTCACTGATTTTGATTCTGCTTTTGGAATGGGCTGCGATTGGCATATCACGTGAATTTATCTTTCGCTCAATTGATGCAAAAAATCAGCCCGGTGTTTTGTTAAATTTAAAAGCGGTACTGTCAACACAGCGTATAAAACGTAAGCACCAGAAAAAGGCAGCGTAAAGCCGATGAAAAACGAGCCTGTTACGCTTGATACGCCCGGGTATTATTTTCTGTTGCTCGACCGATCTTCGGCTGAGCACTGGTGGGGGCGTGGCATTGAACGTATTGAACGCCGCTGGGCATTGCATGCGATCAAACAATTTCAGGCCAGTCATCAAAATAAACTGGCCTGGCTTGATGCCGGATGCGGCAGTGGCGCCAGGCTACAGAAGTGGTCTGGCTGGGGGTGTTGGGGCAGGCTTGTCGGGATTGACCCTGAAATCAAATCGGAAATGAAAATTGTGCAGCAAAACACTCCCATAATTCAATTGAAATCAGGCCATCTGGCTGAAATGAAATTGAAGGATGAAATATTTAATTTCATTACATCGCTTGATGTGGTTCAGCATGTTTCAATGGATGAGCGCAGGCAGGCGATTGGCGAAATGGCAAATCATCTGGCTCCAAAAGGTTTATTACTGATTCGGACAAATGCCCGCGGGCTTTTCAGAAGAAAAAACCATGATCAATCGATTGTCGGCCACGCTTTTCTTCATGAATGCCTCAAGGAGTTTGGTTTGAAGCCGCTCAGGCAAAGCCATTTCAACCTGACAGGATCGCTTGTGGAGGATATTTCAGCCTATTTGACAACCAGAAGACGGAATTACGGCCAGCCGCTGAAGCACGGGCTGCCGGATGGCTGGCAAAAAAGGCCACGGGGCAGCCTGCCTGGCCGATTAGCGGGGTGGGCCGAGAGCCAAATTGCGGCAACTGGGCTTGCAAAATTGCCGTTTGGGCATTCTTATATCGTACTGGCCACAAAGGAATAGCTTCATGGATGAGCTTGCCGGCACGACTGAGAAAAAGCGATTGAAAGTCGGTTTCGACGGTGCCGCGCTGGCGAACCGCCGCGGTTTTGGTCGATTTGCGCGAGGCATTCTCAAGGGGCTGATCGCCACCAACCCCGGGCACGACTTACACGTGGTGATCGATTCGCCATCAGCCGAGATGGTTGATTGGCCGGCCGAAGTCGAGCAGCATCTGGTGCCTCTGCCACGAAGCCAGGCACTGGCAGCATCGGCAAAAGGAAACCGCTCAGCCCGCGAGCTACTGGCCATGTCGCGGGCCGTAGCACAAAAGCAGTTTGACCTTTATTATTTCGCATCGTCGTTCACGTATTTCCCGCTCATGCCCGGTCAGAAGTCAATTGTCACATTTCACGATACGCTGGCTGTTGATCGCCCCGACCTGGTTTTTCCTACAAGACAGGGCCGCTGGTTCTGGTGGCTCAAAGAGCAGGCTGCCCGTTGGAATGCCAGCCGGATTACGACCGTTTCGGAAACATCGCAGCGCGACCTGGCCCGGTTTTTTCGCATTCCTGCAGAATCCATCGGGCTCCTGACTGAAGGCGTTGACGAGATCTTCAGGGCACCCGGGCATGTGCTGCCTGATCTGGCCACGACGCTTTCTGTGGTTGGCCTGACACCCGACGAACCTTTTTGGTTATATGTCGGGGGCCTGAGCCCGCATAAAAACCTGCCAAGGCTGATCGAGGCCTGTGCCGGCCTGCCGGAAGAGGCAGGGAAACTGCTGCTGGTGGGAGATTTTGGCGACAATTTCCATACGCATGTGCCGCAGATCAGAGCGAAAATTGAGGAACTGGGGCTGAACAGGCGGGTGATTTTGACAGGATTTGTGCCCGACGACCGGCTGGCCGTGATGTATCGCCAGGCCAGGGGTGTTGTTCTGCCGTCGCTTTGGGAAGGTTTTGGTCTGCCGGCCGCTGAGGCTATGGCATCAGGCACGGCGGTGCTGCACAGCACGGCGGGCTCGTTGCCGGAAGTGGTGGGCGAAGCCGGGCTGAAGTTTGATCCGCTGAACGTGGCCGACATTCGTGAAAAGTGGCTGAATCTGTATTTTGATCATGACTTGCGCACGCATTTGGCCAGTCGCGGCAAAGAACGGGCCGGGCGATATTGCTGGGAAGCGGCAGGGCGGCTCTTGTGGGGCGAAATTGAGCAGACGGCAAGCAGCGGGCAGCAGAAAGAGCGGTGGGCGGGATGAAGTTCTGCATGCTCACCAGTTTTTTCGGGCGGCACAGCTTCGGCGGCGATTCCGCCTATGTTGACCGACTCTCGCGGGCACTGGCCCGGCGCGGGCACGAAGTTCATGTGATCTATTGCCACGACGCCTATGAGCTGGTGCGGGGCGACTTTCCTGAACGGCCATATGAGCCGCCACCCGGCGTGACGGTGCATGGGCTGAAGTCAGGCGTGGGGGCACTTTCGCCGCTGTGGACTCAGCAGACGGGCGGGCCGGGGCCAAAATGGCCGGCGATTCAAAGACTTATGGGCAAAATTGGCCCCGATGTTGTGCATTTTCACAATTTGTCGCTGATCGGCGGGCCCGGGCTGATTCACAAAGATTATGGCCAGGCCGTGCGCTTCATGACTGCGCACGAACACTGGCTGGTTTGCCCGATGCATGTGCTTTGGAAGCAAGATGATACGCTTTGTGAAACGCCGCAGTGCCATCGCTGTTCGGTGGGGCATGGCCGACCACCCCAGCTTTGGCGGCACACCGGAAAAATGGGTCGGGGGCTGAACGCGCTTGATCGGCTGATTGTGCCAAGCGAGTCGGCGGCTCTGGAACATCAGCGGCGGGGGATTGATCGGGAGATCGACGTTTTACCTTATTTTCTACCGGTGGACTGGCCATTTGCCCGCCGGCTGAGGGGCCAGGCGGCTGCGGAACAGAATGACCAGCGGCCCTATTTTCTTTGCGTCGGGCGAGTGGAGAAAATCAAGGGCTTTCAGCAGGTTCTCGAGCTGATGAAGCACTTGCCAGGGGCCGACCTGAAAATTGCCGGGCATGGCAGTTATCTTCAAGAGATTAAGAGACTTGCAGAAGGCCAGCCGAATGTGATTTTTGAAGGCCAGGTCGAAGGCGAACCGCTGCGAAGGCTTTTTCGCGAGGCCAGGGCCGTGGTTGTGCCTTCACTTGTGCCGGAAACCTTTGGATATGTAGTGCTTGAGGCTTTTGCACAGGGCAGGCCCGTGATTGGCCGCGACCTGGGTGCCTTGCCGGGAATCCTGAGAACGAGCGGTGGCGGCAGGACATTTGATAATGCCGAGACGCTTCTGGAACTGCTCAGGCTCTTTTTGCAGTACCCGGAACTGGCCGACGCCGACGGCGCCAGAGGGCACCGGGCAGTGCTTTCCAAATATAATGAAGAGAATCATTTAGAGACTTATTTTAACTGGGTGGAAGAAGCCATTGCCCGGAAAGACCTACCCCCAGCAAGGCGCGGGCCAGAGCCCGGAATGATCTCTGAATCGGTTTCACAAGATTATGAAATGAATGAACTTACCGATGAACCGAAGGTCGCCTGAACGCGATGCCGGCCAGTAGAGAAAAACCCCGCCTGAATATTGGTTGCGGCAGCGAGCCCAAGCCCGGCTGGGTTAACGCCGATGTGTCAGCCAGGGGTGGGCAGATCGACCTCAAGGCTGACATTTGCCGCCTGCCTTTTCGGCCTGCAACATTTTCACAAATTCAGGCTGACAGTGTACTTGAACACCTGCAAGACCCGCGCATTGCACTTGCAGAACTGGCCCGGACGCTGGAGCCGGAAGGCCGGATTGAAATTCGTGTCCCTGCCCTGGGTAGCCATGCAGCACACCTTGACCCGACGCATCGTTATCTGGCCGACCTGAAACACTGGCAAGAGCTGATGCAGGAACACTTTGAGACTGTTCGAGTCTGGTCCATCGGCGTGCGCTGGCGGCACAGCCCGAGCCTGGTTCTGGCCCAGCGGATATTCATTAAACTTCTTGGCTGGCATGACCTTGCGCAGTGCTGGATTTTAAGCGGCCAGAGGCCCAGAAGCATTCCGCTGAATCTGATTCCATGCCGATGGTGGCTTGATCAGCCAACAAATTCGGCAAGGGCTGATGCCACTTCATCAGCAAACCGATACACCTGAAACAGCTGCGCCCGAACCAGCCCCGCTTCGACAAGATTTTCTCTTAAACTATTATTTTCAAGGATCTTGGAAATTGCCGACCCGATATCGGCAACTTGCTGGCCAGCCAGGGCCAGGCAGGCATCGCCCGCGACTTCAGCCAGCGCTCCCTGTGCCAGGATGGCGACCGGGCAACCGCAGGCCATTGCCTCAGCCACGGGCAGGCCAAAGCCTTCACGCGAGGAAGGGCAGACCAGCGCCCGGGCCTGCCGATAAAGCTGGATCAGGGTGGTGTCAGAAACATGGCCAAGGTCGGTCAGACAGTCAGAAGCGATTTGCCTGGATAGACTTGGGCCAACCGCGACAAGGCGAATACGCATGCCCTGTTGCCGCAGATGAGCCACAGCCTGAAGCAGGTGATCAAAGGCACGCCGCCGAGATTTCTTACCGACAAAAAGTACGAAGGGCTCGTCGATGAGCAGGCTGGTGGGCTGGCTTTGCAAAGGGGTGCATGGCTTGAAGTCAGGAGGCAAGCCGGGCCTGATGACACGGATGCGATTTGGCGAAATTTGGAAGAATCGCTGAACATCATCGGCGGTTGATTGCGAGGGGGTGAGAATCAGGTCGGCACGCCGGGCAGCATGGCGATAACGCCGGCGAAACCGAAGGTTTTGCAGGGTGGTCAGGCCGCTGTCAGGGTATTCGGCGAAAGTATCGTGAATCACGAGAACCACCGGGCCCGACCAACGTGCGGGAACAAGATTGGCAGGTGCAAAAAGGAGCAGGTGGCGGTGCCTGCCCGAAGCCAGGCAAAGGTTTTCCCAAGCCAGACCCGGAAGCCAGGAGCCTGTTGCTTCGGACGGAAAAACGGCTTGCCAGGGCTCGGCGTTGGAACGATCAGGCCGATGGAGCTTGACTAATGGTGAAAACGGCAGATTTTCAGGTGCCGCTGCCCATGCATTGAGCAACAAACCAAGGTAGCGACCAACGCCTGTGGAATGTTTCACAAGCCGCCGGCCATCAATGATCAGGTTCGGGCTTGGCATTGGTTGAAATGATCGCAAACGATTATGGCAATTCAGCTTGCGTGGCGACTGAGTTCCACATGCCGTGGCGATTCGTGCTGCCCCACAGCCAGATGTGGTGCGGGTATCGAAGAAGGCTGGGAAGCCTGCCCCGGCAGGATTTTCAGGCGGTCAACCAGCAGCCAGATACCAATCGCTGTGGCATAGCTTGAAAGGCAAACGAGATAATACAGATGCATCAACGGCAGGCCAGCCAGTGCCAGGCGAATGCCGCCACACCGATGCAAAAGCTGGTAAAAGCTGCGGTTCAGCAGATACATCTGGGCGATCATCGCAGCGGAAACGGCGAAGCCCAAAGCTGGCAAAACCAGCGACAAGGCCAGCCCCAGCCAAAAGATGGCTGCACCAAGGGCGGCAATTTTCTGGCGACGATCGACATTCAGGTCGTTCGACTTCTGGCCTGATCGCAGCAGAAGCAGGCTCCACGGCAGTCCCCGCTGCATAAAGTCAGTGCGAACCATGGAACGCAATGTCCAGCGCTTGCGGTGTTTACACAGCACATCGCGAGCCAGGCCAATGGCATGGCCGGCGGAACTCAGCCGATAGCCAAATTCAATGTCTTCAATCGCCGGCTTTTTGTATCGCCAGTAATCAAAGCCGCCAAATTGTAGAAAAATGTCGCGGCGAATGAAGCCGCAGCCCGTCCAGAACGTGTGTGCAGGCTTCAGGTTAGCGGCAAACTGACCCGACTGGTGAACATGATGATGCAGCAGGTTGCGAAACTGGCTGACAAGGCCGGGGTCGTGCGGGCGGTCATCGTAAGAACCAAAAAGGGCCACAAGTGCTGGCTTAGCCTTAAGATGCGAGAGAGCCCGGGCGATCGTTTCCCGATGAACGGTCACATCGGCGTCGATAAAAAAGACCCAATGGCCCCTGGCTTCATGCACGCCCCAGTTGCGGCAAGACGCAGGCCCGCTTTTGGTGGATTTCTGGAAGAGTCGCACGCCATACTGGCGGGCGACTTCGGCCGTATCGTCGGTCGAGGCATCGTCGATCACGATGATTTCATGGCTGACCGGAATTTGCCCAATCAGCGAATCAAGGCAAGCGTTGAGGTCGGCCGCTGCGTTGTAGGCCGGAATAACAATCGAAAGTAAGGGCACAGACTGGCTACACGTCGGACTGGTAAGGATTTCGTCCATGAATTACCTCACCGGTCACTGGCCGCAAGTCAGAATGCACCGCCATCCATGGGGCGCCTGCTTTGCTGCCGGCCCTGAACCGAAAAACGCTGGGATCCATCCCAGAACATGGAATCACGCCTGGCAGATGCGACTTTGCATTTCACCGGCGGGCTTCGACGTGTGACTGGGAATCATACGCGATCAGACCAATCGGTCAACGTGAATCCCGCAAGATTCTTGCGGCAAAGGCCTGCCCGCTTACAAACTCATTAACAGCAATAATTTACATAGCAGTGGAACTTCCCGCTCAAACGGCGGGAAGTGCCACTGGTGCATGATTCATCTGATAGAGCATCAGGTAAATTACGACACCCGTCACGCTGATATAGCACCAGATCGGGAAAGTGATGCGAGCAATGGCTTTATGTCGCTCAAAATCTTTCCTGATGGCACGCAGAACACTAAGCAGTATCATTGGCACCATCACCACGGCCAGAATCGTATGTGAAAGCAGTATCGAAAGATAGAGCGATCGAACGGCCCCCGTGCCGGGAAAACGCACTGTGCCGACAAAATAATGGTATGTCAGGTAGCACGAGAGAAATGCCCCTGAGACGGCCAGACAGGTGAGCATGGTGAAGGCATGGCCCCGCCACCGGCCAGAACGGATCAGGAACCAGCCTGACAAGAGCAAAACGAAGCTCAATGAATTGAGACAGGCATTGAGTGCCGGCAGGGCTTTGATCCAGGGGCTGAGCGACCGGCGGCGAGCTTCAGTCACTAGCTGTTTGAGCTCTTCCGGCGAGTTGGAATCAAAAAAGCGAACGAGCTTGAGGTCTTTATCAACCAGGGCAATGCGGTCGCTGTGGGCAATCGATTCCGCACCTTCCTTCTGCTGCTCAGGGGTGGTTGCTGCCACCGATAGCATGAAAGACGATTGAATCAGGGCATAAATATCGTCTTTCCGGCCGGTCAGGAACCACCATCGTTCGGGGTCGGCGCCGAATTTCTGACTATAACGGGAAAGAACCTCAGGAGTGTCAAAGTCAGGGTCAACCGAGATGCTTACAATTTTGGCAGATGAGCCTTCAAGCCCATCCTGAAGACTCTTGAGCGTAGTAGAAATGCGAGGGCAGCTTGAAGGGCACCGCGTGAAGGTAAAGGCAGCCAGCCAAGGGCCTGACCGCAGATCGTCGCTGCGCACGGGGCTGCCATTTTCCCTGACGAGAATAAACGGGGCAATCTCTTTACCGGTAAGCAGTTGCGAACCAGCAGAAAGACCCTGACGAGTGGCAGAGCCAGCCCCAAAACAAACAACGGCCGACATCGTAAAGACGATGCCGACCAGAAGTATTCCCTTGCGATATCCAGACATCAGATTCTGAAAATACTGGTGGAAGAAATCAATTCAGCCTGCGGCACAACCATGGCCGAGTCGTCCTCGGGAATGATCAGCTCATCCTGGGAACGGTCGCGGGCAATGTCGGGCACAAGGGCCAGCACGGCTATAGCGGCCAAAACACAGGCCGGGATGATCATTGCGAAAACCCACTTGCCTTCAAATTTCACGTGCATGAAATAATAGCCGACAAGGCTGGCCTTGATGAGGGCCAGAGTCATCAGGCCGACCACCAGCAGGGTAAAGTTGCTCTGGGTGAGCATGGCATAGAAATATTCGGCAAGTGTCAGGATCAGCAGAGTCCAGAAGATCTTCATGTAGTTGACATGAGGGTGTTCGTGGTGGGCGTGATCGTCGGCATGGTGGTGATGATCAGACATCTTAGATTCTCTTGGATTCGTTGGGTCGCTTGAGTTATGACTTGAGTCGAGGGGCCCGCAACGGGCGTCAGATCAGGTAAACGACGGTGAACAGAATGATCCACACAAGATCCACGAAGTGCCAGTAAAGGCCGATGTATTCCAGCGAAGCGAAATTTCTTGAGCCATACACGCCACGCAGCGACTGCAGGAAGCAGCAGGTGATCATGAACACGCCCACAGCCACGTGAGTGCCGTGGAAACCAGTCATGGTGAAGAAACAGCTGGCGAAAAGACTGACATTCGGCCTGAAGTGACCGGTGGCCGAAACGCCGACCGGATAAAGGTGGCCAAACATCAGCTGATAGTATTCAAAAACCTGCACGCCAAGAAATGTGCCACCGATGAGCATTGTCATCAGAAGAAATTTTGTCGTGGCTTTTTTATCGTCACGCTGGGCTGCACCAAGAGCAAGCACCATGGTGACCGACGAGCAGATCAGGATAAACGTGTTAACCGCAGTGAGGTCAATCGAAAGCGGGTTGACGGCCGAGTCGTAAGGCAATGGCCACTTGTGAAACGTGACTTCCTCAGGATTCGCTATGGCCGAGATAGGGGTATTGGGCGAATACCTGTCGGAATAGGCCGTCGGCGGACTGCCGGCCCGCAAAACGATGTAGGAACCAATCAGGCCGGTGAAGAACATGATCTCGGTGGCCAGAAATAACCACATCGCAACCTTGCCGGGCGTGACAGGGGCGGCCTTGGCAACAGGTTTCGCCGCCGAGGCTGGTAAAGTGACTGGAAAAATGGCTGTGTCGGACATGATCATCCTTCGAACCGGTTAACCGCCGGCGACGGGCCGTTACGCGGGCAGGGGATTGAGGATCAGGAACAGATAGACAAGTGGAAGATACCAGAGACTGGCGAAGAGCATGCGACGAGCCGTTTTGTCGCTGCGATCACGCAGGAATTCAATGGATTTGAGCAGGTAGTAAAGGCTGAGAAGCAGGGCCGCGGCAAAATAGAC
>JBJTRR010000539.1:0-1140 GCA_046076185.1 bacterium
ACTCGGTCGATTTGTCGGATCCGGTTTAAATTCAGGTGGTGTATTACTTTTGGAAGTTAATTTTGAATCTGGAAATGCATTTTCATCCAGCGGGTCAAAAAGCCGTTGCTGGCCACGGCCCGGGCGGATTTTTTCTACGAATGATTTCGAAGCAACGGGATTGCCTGTTCGAGATGATCCGCTTCGAGATCGTTCTCGCTGTATGCGGAGTGCAAAAGAGTCTGTATTTCCTGTAGTGCCAGCTCGAAGGCCGCTGACGAGATATGACTGACCGGTATTTCCGGGTTCAGCTCTTTCAGGTCCCAGATCCAGCCCTGATGACGTTGCCTCAAATCCTCGGACAGGTGATTGATTGTTTTCATGAGTCGTCTGGTTCGCCGGAGGTGCCGGTAAAGCGGCCTCTGCTCCTGAATCAGTTCGCAAATGACTGTTTTGTAGAGCATGGCCTTCTCCTGCATTTGAATGGATTGCATTTTCTGATTGAATCGAATCAGATGAAAATAATGAAAGCTGATCGGGGCTGGGCGGTATCCTGGGCATACTTTCTCATCAAATTCAACTGTTTCAATTTAAGGTCGATAATTTAAACGATTAAAATATTGATATTGAAAAGATCGATTGCATTTTAAACGCTTGATGAAATGAAATCATTGCATTAAAGATGCCTGAGAACTGCTTACTCTGCTAATCACCGCTCCCGTCCCCGATCTGTCGGACCAAAGACGTCTCGGAGGACCTGACTGGCAGCCGCACCGGCCATGATGATCATGGACCCGACGGCGACATATTGCAGAACCATCGCCATGCGTTCGCTCTGGCAATGTTTCGACATCATCTGGGCCTGCTGACCCAACTCACTGAAATGATAACTTGGCGGCATGGTCATTGGCCGATATTAACAGTGATTAACCTTTCGCGCAAGTGCTGATTCCATTCCTGTAGTCCAATTACGGATTTTCAGGCCCTTATACGCCTGAATGGCATCTTTGGCTACCCTGGGTGCCGATGAGCCCATTCTTCTTCTAAAAAGCCGGTTTCTGGCGGATTAAACGTAGAATGGTATTTGGTGGTTCCCCTGAATGCCAAAGACACAAATTCAGCTTTGCAAAGGGCTGGCATATGATATTCAATGATTTCAAA
>JBJTRR010000540.1:0-2210 GCA_046076185.1 bacterium
CTGGCACCTCGTTTGACGGCATGCAGTGGGTTGCCGCAGGCAGCACCATCAATTACACGCTCACCTTCTCTGATTATGTCCTCATTTCTGAGGCCACGAAACCGAGCAATTACGCCTTCACTACGCTCACCGGCACGCTCACTGGCCCGCTGGTCACCAGCATCACGACCAACGAGAATGTCGGTGGTTACTCCCGCTCGTTCACGCTGCAGGTCTTCACAAGCTCGCCAACACCGGCTAACACCAAAGCCAGCTACAGGCTTTCCCTGATTGGTGGCCAGGTCCCCTTCCAGACCGGGGGAACCAGCGGTCAGGTTGATTCGAACATCGTTATGGTTGATAACATCACACCGACGATCACCTCGGTTGTGCCGGTTGATGCCAACGGCAACACGCCGACCACCACAACCATCATTTCCACCGGCAACACGCTGGTTCGGTTCAAGGTTTCGTTCTCTGATTCGGTTACATTCCAGGGTGCTTCCAACGCGGTCGGTAACTTCTTCACCTTCGTGACGGCCGGTTTCTCAGGCACCAACTCGATACTTGCCACCTTCAGCTCGGTCACAAACACAGCCGGTGCTGCGTACAGTACCGACTGGACTGTCAATGTGGTCATCGCTGGCTCGGGCACGGTCAACCTCAAGGTGAACAAGTCTTACACCTCGGGTGGTTCAACCTACAGTATTGTCAACCCGGTTGGCACGCCAGTTCCGGCCGATTCGACCAGCACCAGCGGCTGGACGATCATGACCAATATTTTCACCCAGTCGGAGAAGGTCAATACCTACAATACCAGCCCGACAACAACGGTTGTTGGCCTGAACCCGACGAATACAATCCCAACCTACATTGGTGCTCCGGTTGGCGTGACGTTCAACACGGCCCAGCGGTCGCGTGTGGCAACCACCCAGTTTAACTTCTACGCACCAGTGGCCAATCTGGCAACATCAACCGCCGTTCCGGTGACCGGTGCTGACTTCAAGCTGCAGGTATGGTCAGGTAGTAATGCGACGGGTTCGTTTGTCGATTACAACACGGGCAAGCCTTCAGGTTCCCAGATCAGTATCAATGTGGCCAATTCCTGGGGTGCTGGTTCGACCAACTACTACTCGACCTACGACCTGACGTTCCGGCTTGGCTCGGCACCATCGACCGACATGTGGTCATTGCCAAATGGTGTTTATCAGGTTGTGATGGTCACCCCATCAAATCTCAGGAATATCGATGGTGTTGCCGCTGCCAATGGTAGTGCCGCCTACCAGAGTCAGTTTGAGTTCTATCGAATTTTTGGAAATGGTGATGGTGTTGTTCCTGGTGGATTCCCATCAGAAGTAACAGTGTCACTGAATGACTATAATCGAACACTTGCTGCGTTTATCAATAATACTTCAGCCTGGAATGACTGGAGCTTCTTCAACCTTACGGCTCCCGATCCACTTGATCCATTCGGATCCTATGTTACGCTCGTTTCATACAACACGGTTCTTTCATATTTCACAAGAGGGGTGTATCTTGATGGGCGGGTCATCATGAATCTGCCATCTTGATAAGTGTTCAAAGTCATCGACAAACACCAGTTTACACAGCTATGAGGTCTCCGATGCGTCAGAAATACGTCACCTTTCTAGTATCTTCTTTGTTGTTGACCTATTTGTCATCAACAAGTGCCGTTGAGTATTTGGTCACCGATGTAGGTGGTAATGTAATTGATAATTCTAATCCTCTTACTCTGGGGAATGATCCATCTCCAAAAACGATTAGATTGTGGATGACTTACAACGACACGGAAAGAACAGCCACTAATGCCAACGGTGGCGGGCTTATGGGCGGTGGGGCTCGATTCACCTCAAACAATTCGCTGGTTGCTGCAATAATTGGACCTAATACAAGTGCTGTTTCAAACCCTGGTAATCAATGGGTTAATCCATTGACGGTTCAATTCAACAGCTCAACCCCTAACCCTCCAAGCATTATGCAAGCTTCTTTTACAAGAGGCACACAATCAGGGCTTGTACTTGATCCTACTGTTGGTGGTACTGGCAGAATTCTTCTTCTCGAAGTCTTAATCACCCCCGGTCCAAATATTAATCCAACTGGTACACAGTTCACTATCGTTTCGCCATCTGGTGCACCCTTGTCCTATGGCTCATCTGCTCAACAATATTACTATGGCGCCGCACCTCCCCTGGGTCAGTCTATAGGTATAC
>JBJTRR010000541.1:0-2137 GCA_046076185.1 bacterium
CGAACCAAATGGTAACAAAAACTTATAATGAATATATGGTGATAATTCGACAGATCGCTGCAGCAAATCGAAAGGGATTGAATAAAAATCAAAAAGAAAAACTGGCTTTGCTCGATAATGCTATAGAAGATCGACACGAAAATAAGCCTCAGCTTTTCACAAGAAAAGTTCATGAAGCAATTGGCAAGCTGCAACCATCTGATGAAATGTTAAACCAATTACTGCAGGACTATAAAAAAATGAGAAATGAGGAAGCTTTCGAATTGGTGAATTCCGATTCGGACTTGCTCCAGCTTGCTGCTCATGAGACATGTTTAATGGCTGCACTTGCCTCAGATGCCAGGGTAATTTATCAAGATAGTAAAAAGGCTCGCCGTGCCGTTGATTTCAATGATTTAATGGAGCTTGCCGAGCAATTGACGCAATTAACTCAGAATAAACAAGACAGCGTTCAAAATCGATTTGAATTGATTTTAGTTGATGAATTTCAGGATACGGATTCGCGTCAGGCCAGGATTTTAAGAAATATTGCAGGTGATAATCTTGGCAAAGGGATGCTTTTTGTCGTCGGCGACAGTCGTCAGGCAATTTATCGATTCCGAGGTGCAAGGCCAGAAGAACTCGATGATCTACGCAACGAAATGGATGAAACAGGCAAACAGAGTCTGGTACGAAATTATCGCAGTCGCAGACAGATCATTCGATTCGTGAATCATATTGCGAACATTCTCTATGAGAACCTGCCACAGTTGGAGACAGGTCTGAATAACAAGTATTCAGATGAAGAGGGGGCACAATTTGTCAAATTTCACTGGTCGCTTTTTTTGAACGAAGCGACGAATCAAAATCAATTACTGGCAAATCCGGATATCCATGCCGAAGCTAGAAGTCTGGCGACTTTGATCCGAGAGATGATTGATTCAAAAACTTTGGTTGGCAGCAGATCTGGTCAGATGCGTCCTATGCAGCCCGGCGATATTGTTTTCCTCAGCCGAAGCAGAACGCACTGGAGCATTTACGAAAGAGCCCTCTGGGAATCTGGCCTTGAGGCTTATCTGGATTCATCAAGTGGTCTGTTTTCCAGGCAGGAGATTCGTGATCTGGTTAATCTTCTCGCTCTGGTTGAAAACCCTTCCGACGACTTGCTGCTGGCTGCTGTTCTGCGTGGGCCATTTGGGGCAATATCGGATGAATCTCTTTTGTATTTGTCGCAGAAAGACTCTGGTTGTTCACTGGCTGAGATTTTTTGGCGTGCAGACTTTAATGACTTTTTCCAGGCTGCTTCGACTGATGTAGATGCAATGGATGGTTTTCGTGCATTGCTGAAAAAATTGTCGCGAGTCAGGACAGAACTTCCACCGAGTCAGGTTGTCGAGCTGGCAATGGAATTGACGGCTTATCACGAAATGATTGGTGCCACTTCTCTCAGAGGCAGTCAACCGGTTCAGAATCTGGATGTTTTGGTAAATGATGCAAGATCATTTGATCATGACCCTGATTTTGGCTGGCCTGCGATGATTCGCCAGTGGATCTCGGATCTGGAGGGTGGCAAAGTCAATGAGGCTGTTGCTGAACCACCAGGTAATATGATTCGGTTTTTGACAATTCATGCAGCCAAGGGGCTCCAGTTTCCGGTTGTTATCATGATTGGTGTAAATGGAAAAGAACAGGTGGATCAGACAAGCTGGAAAATTCATCCAGAATTTGGGCTTGTGACGAAGTCACGATCAGGCGACAGTGATGACTCGGATAGCGACCAGAATCATCTAGCCTGGTTGCTTGCTATGCTGGAAAGCAAAAAGGCTGAAGCAAAAGAAGTGGATAATCTTCTGTATGTGGCAGCGACGAGAGCCGAAGATTATCTGATTGTCTCGGCTTCATTTAAATTGAAAGAACCGAATCAGGAGCTTAAAGCGACAGGCGAAATGCTAAAACGAATTGAACGTGTTTTTAAACTTGAGACAGGAGAATTCATAGGCCCTGCACATGGCGAATCAATCGTCACAGTCATCAAAAATCAGAACACGACATGAGTTTTTCTGGCATAGATTTTAAAAATCCGGATCTGCATTCTGCATAATCCAAACAAATGGCAAAACAATTCGTTTTTAACCTGAATTTTCAGGTGGATTCATTC
>JBJTRR010000542.1:0-4752 GCA_046076185.1 bacterium
GCTGCTTTTTCGGCATGGAATGCGGCACGGAACTGTTTTTCGATATCGCGAAGGATGGCGGCGACGTGGTCGCGGGCATGATCAGGAACGTAGTGAGAGCCGGAAAGGCCGTGGCGTACGGCATTTCGGGCCGCTGCAGCGGGGCTGCTGACGACGGAAGCCTTGATTGCTGACATGATGTGACGGATCCTCCCTGACAGTGAGAATTTACGAGAAATCGGGATATAACCGGGGGAGAATCGGTTGGCACAGGCCTGACCGGCCTGATCAGGCTATATTAGACCAGAAATAATCCTGCATCAATGCCAGTTGTCAAAGAAAATGAAGTTGAAAAAATGGTGAATTGCACTCGCCAGAATTCTGCCGATCGGTAAACTGCCATGATCAACCATTTCAGGGGAGAAGGCATGGACACGCCGAAGCGATATCTGCTGATTTTAATTGGAGTTGGATCGCTTTTGCGGCTGCTGCTGGCCGCCAGTTTTCCGCTGGGTAACGACGAGGCTTATCACACGCTTTTCCCCCGTCACTTGCAGGCTTCGTATTTTGATCACCCGCCGATGCTGATGCTGGTGCAGGGCGTGGGCATGATGGCTTCAGGCCAGACAGCGCAGGAACTTACGCCAATTACGGCCCGGCTTGGTTTTATCCTGCTTTTTGCCAGTTCCACTTACCTGCTGTATCGCCTGACAGCCCGCTGGTTTGGTGCGCAAGCTGGATTTATGGCAGCCTTTGCGCTGAATTTATCAGCCTATCACACGGTGGCTGCCGCGACATTCATCCTGCCTGATGCACCGCTGTTATTTTTCTGGCTACTGACGATGGATCGGCTGGCTGTGGCACTTGAGGCCAATGAAGAAGGGCGAAACGGCACGGCTTTGTGGCTGCAAGTGGGTGTGGTGTGGGGGCTTGCGATGCTCTCAAAATATCATGCTGTGTTTTTGCCGCTGGGAGCGGTTATTTATTGCCTGGTTCGGCCAAGGTGCCGGTGGGTGCTGGCAAGCCCAGGGCCGTGGCTGGCGGTGGCGGTGGGGCTGGCGATATTCAGCCCTGTGCTGTGGTGGAATGCCACACACGGGTGGGCTTCTTTTGCTTTTCAAAGCGGTCGGGCAGTGGGCGGCGGGTTTAATCCAGCCAGCCTGGCCGGGGCGATTGGCGGGCAGATTGCGTATCTGACACCTTGGATCTGGTGGCCGGCAGTGGCCACCCTTGTGGCACTGGCCAGGGGGCGATTTGACACTGGGCAGGGTGGCGAAGGGCGGCTGAACGTGCGAGTGTTTTTGCTGTGTAACTCGTTGCCAGCCTTGGGGATATTTCTTTTTGTGGCGGCCCGCAAGCCGGTTTTGCCGCACTGGTCGCTGGTGGGATTGATTGCGACATTTCCACTGATAGGCAAGAGCTGGGCCGACATGCTGGTGGCTGATGGCCGGGAGCGGGTGTTAAAACAACGGCTGCAGTGGGCGACGGGTTTTGTGCTGGTGGCTACGCTTTATGTCTCGCTGCATTCAAGGTTTGGGCTGATTCCGTGGCGGCTTCTGGGTGAGACGGGTGTGAAGCTGGCGAAGGTTGACATGACGCTTGACGACCTTTTCTGGAGCGACCTGAAGCGGCAGATGAGCGAGAAGGGCTGGCTGCCGGGGCCGGGCGGCTTTGTTTTTACAGGCAAGTGGTATGAAAGCGGACATTTGGCGAGTGTTCTGGGGCCTGAAACGGCGGTGTTGTGCTATAACACGCGTGACAGCCGGGGTTTTGCCGACTGGAGCCGGCCCGAGGATTTTGTTGGCCGCGACGGTATTCTGGTGAGCATTTCGGCCAGCCCGCAGGTGGAACCGGCCTGTTTTGCGGCGTGGTTTGAGTCGATTGAGCTGCTGGGCACGGTGGAAGTGGCGTCGCAGGGGCTGGTCTTCAAGACGGCCCGAGTCTATAAGTGCAGAAACCAGTTGGCTTTATTTCCCTATGACCGGCGGGTTGACCCGGCTCGGCCGTTACGGCTGATTGCCCGTGACCAGGGGCTTGATGATGAGCGGCGAACTCGCTGAGAAGAGTAGTTTTTTCAGCATCTGGCCGGGTGAGCAGCGGGTTTTTCGGCCGTTTCGCTGGATTTCGAGAATACCGGAAGAAAAGCTGGTGCAGCGGGCGGCGGGGGTTTTTACGCGGATTGACCCCTTGATGAGCCGGCAACATGCCAGGCGGGTGCGGCAGGTGCTTGGCGAGCAATATGCCGCGATTTCAGCCAGCGAGCCTGAATTTCTGGCCTTTGAGGGTGCCAGCGACCTGGCCCTGAACCACCTGTGCGGTTTGCCGCATGAGACTGGCCATTATTATGCGTATATCCCCAAGCATCATGGAGACAGGCCGCTTGGGGCGATGGTCTTTCTGCATGGCAATGCCGGCAATCTGAAGATTTTTTGCCATCGGTGGCGGAATCTGGCGGAAAACCTTGGCCTGGCGGTGCTTGCGCCCAGCAATGGGTTTGGTTTCTGGGGGCGTAATTCGGCTGGTGTGGTGAGTCGGGCGCTGGCTGATTTGACGGCCCGATGGCCGCAGATCGACCAGTCGAAGGGGTTGTGGCTTGTTGGGCTTTCAGATGGTGGCAATGGTGTGACACGTTCGGCCCTGACGCAACCCTGGCACGGGCTGGTTTACGTTTCAGCCACGATGCGTGCGAAAGAGCTTGGGCAGAAAGAATTCAGGGAAGGCTGGAAAAATAGGCCTTTGCTGGTGCTGCATGGCAGGGCGGATCATAACGTAAGCCCGCGTATGGCAGAGAAGTCGATAGAAGTTTTAAGGCAGGGCGGGGCTGAAGTTTCAGCAGAATGGTATGATAAAGAGGATCATTTTCTGACATTCGGAGCCGCCGACGCCGTTGATGAACGAATTGCCCGCTGGATCAGAACTTCACGAACCGAGCCTGACCGCTCTTCAGCCGCCGCCTTTGCCTGAAATCGCAGGATTCAGCTATCCAACGTGCTGGGAACGGATGAGCTGGGACAACGGCCGCCGGCCTTTGTGGGTGCTGCGGCCGGAAGACTTCGAGCCTTTGCTTGACGACCCCGATGTTCGCCTGCAAAACGCAGCCGACGACTATATGCCCTATTGGGCCCAGGCGTGGGCGGGTGCCTTTGTGCTGGCCGATGCCTTGCTGCAGAAGAGCTGGCCGCCTGGCCTGCATGCGCTTGAGATTGGCTGCGGGCTGGGCGTGACGGGTCTGGCCGCCCTGCAACTGGGCATGAAGGTGGACTTTACCGACCACGAGCCTTTGGCCGTTGCCTTTGCCATGGCCAGTGCCCGTGCCAATGGTTTTGGCGAGACGGACTGCGGCGGCTATGTGCTTGATTATCGCTGGCCGGCTGATCGAAAATATCCGCTGATCCTTGGCGGTGAATTACTCTATGAAGAGAAGCTGGTGCGTCAGGTGTGCGGGCTGTTGGTGCAGATGCTATCGACAGGTGGCGAGGCCTGGCTGGCCGACCCCTACCGCCGGGCGTGCGACCGGCTTGACGAGATTGTGGCCGAGGCCGGCCTGACGCTACAGACCATTGAATCATCGGCCCTGACGAATCGCGGCGAGCGTGTCAGGGGCTTTGTGCGAATCATCCGCCACGCCGCCGGGGCAGGGAAATTGCCATGAATCAAGCGGAAATGCCTGCTGACGAGAAACAGAACCAGGCCCCAGCGGTGCCGGGGCAGGGCTCGTTCAAAAAAGCCATTCTGGCAGTAGCGCTGGTGGTTGTGGGAGTTGGCGTGTTTTTTGTGCGGGCCCGAAGCGAGGCCGACCAGCGTCGCCGGGGCCTGGCCGACCCTGAATCCAAAAAGCATCTTGTGACTGACGCCATGACCGAAAAGGCCAAGCAGCAAGAACTTAAACCGGCACCTGAATTCGACCTGATCGACCCGGTTTCCGGTAAAAGCATTCGCCTGAAGGAATTGGCTGCAAGTAAGCCTGTGGTGGTTTATTTCATCAAGGACGGCTGCCCCTGCAGCCAGACTTACGAGCCATTCATTCAGGAATTTGCCTCGAATTATGCCGATGTGGCCCATGTTGTGGGAATTATTGACGGCGATGCCGACACCGCCCGCCGATGGTCGAGCCGCTATGTGAATCGATACCCCATTGCCAACGATCCTGCCAACTTAACCATGATTCGCTGGGGGGCAACCAATTCTGCCTTCACGGCCCTGGTTGACAAGCAGGGCAAACTGGTGGCCTATTGGCCGGGTTACTCGCGCTGGATGCTTGAAGAATTGAGCCAGAAACTGGCCGAACTGGCGGGTGTGCCACGGCGGCGGCTGGCCGTGCTCGATGCCCCTTCGCAGCTTTACACCGGCTGTTCGTTCGGCGAGGAAGACCCATCGGAAATCGTGCGAAAGTAAGCATGTACATAGCCGGCGGCGGCTTGCAGAAAATGGCCTGTGGCCTTTGAGGGCACGAAAGCTGTGGGCCCCGGTCATTGACAACCGCCTAAAATATTCGCATATTGAGCTATCCCAATGGGCTGCTGGCTTTTGCAAAGTCTCAGACTGATGAAGCTTCAGGCCAGTGCCCGGCAAAAAGTCGCAAAATCACGACAGTTCAGGCAAAAAATATTCGGAGAAATTCAGCGATGTCACAGGTGCGAGTTGGTGCGGTTACACTCAAGGGCGGCCCTAAGGATTTGATTGGCCCCGAGCTGAAGGTGGGCGACAAGGCCCCTGATTTTACGACTGTTGGCGCAGGTCTTTCGATTGTCAAGCTGGCTGATACGGCCGGTA
>JBJTRR010000543.1:0-2102 GCA_046076185.1 bacterium
GGTAATACCTGACACGTTCAGTGGATGTGTGGTGTATCCATTATCAGGAATGGAAATGGGCAAACCGGTTGCTGATTTAGGCGTAGGTGTGCCTGCATCATAAGCGTTATTGTTGTTCAGGTCGGCATAAAGCGAGATCCCACCGTAGGCAGTTTCACCAGTGTCGAGCAGGTTGTTCCCGTTCAGGTCGCTGATATAACTGCCGGTAATCGATGGGATTATCGAATGGCCCTTGAGATTTATCGAGAATGTCGCGGGTGTTTGCGGATCTACATCAAGCAGTTTGATCGTCAGCGGAATATTGACGTCAATTGTCGAAGTGCCCTGGAAAACGATCTCAAGATCATAGGCTTCCCCCGGCGCAAGGCTCGCTGGAATCGTATTCAGGATCTCAAATGGTTGGGATGTTGTAATGGAATCGATCCAGATGGTGCCGGCGCCTGAGTTATAAAGCGTTATGAATTTGGGTGCCGAAGTGGTATTCAGCGGTGTCACAAAATTCACATTACCGCCACTGGCGATAGGTGCCGCGCCTTGGTAGGCCTGCAGTTTCGGCCGTGCAATAATGGCGTAATTCAATCCACCGGCCGTGCTGTTGGCGGTAGGCAGGCTAACGGAATAATTTCCTGAAGAAGGTGATCCGAAGGCCCAGTCAGTCGTGTTGGGCAGTCGGGATATCATCGTGTAATTGCCAACAGGCAGACCATTCATCACCCAGATGCCATTGGCGTCGGTTGTTGAGATCTGCTCGTTGGAGTACTGAATATCTAGGCTCCAAGCGGTCAGCGATCCAACATCACCGGCTGCACTATCTCTGACTTCCAGCCTCCACGTGCCATTTACGGCCTGACCATTCAGTGCTGAGAGCGGTTGCTCAGGGCGGAATGTACCGGTGAATGGAGCAGTCCCGGCACTGATGGCCGTTGCAGCAGTGTCGTCAAATACGGTGTTTGTAAAATTGTCGCCAGAGCCACCGCGATTAGCAACAAGCGTGACTCGCGTTCCGATTGGGGAAATTAAAGTGACCGTCAGGTCACTATCCCAGGTATGTGTAATGTTGATCCGCACTTTGATCGACGTAATATTACCTGCCAGACCACTCACGGCCATGTTCGAACCGACAGTAGTGTTATCTACGATCGATACCGGAACGTTCGTCGCGTTTTGTGTTGGCGCGGTCAAAACGTCAAGCACGCCATTGCCATTGGCATCAGCAAAAACAGTCCAGCCGGCAAGTGGCTTGTCAGGCGCGTTATATTGACCACTTCGGTCGTCATCAATGTAAACCACACCGCCTGTCTGATAGGCCACCCGGAAGGTGCGGGTCATGGCATCGCCGGCAGTGCCGTCGCCATTGCCGTCAAGCTCCTGCCCAAAAGGATTTTTCACTCCATTTGGACCACTCAGGGCCGAAAACCGGTAAAGGCCAGGAACCATCGAACCGCGAACGCCGAATGCCAGATTATTGGTTCCATAGACATAACTTCCTCCATTCGCGGCACCTACGGTGACAGGAAGCAATGCATCGTCAGATGTGCCAAAGGTGTCGTCGGCACCGGCATATCTCATCTCGAAACTGGAACCAGTAATGGTCGAGGGGTCATAAACACTGGCCGTGCGAATGGAGAAGCCGCCGACCGGGCGGGTGACAGTGGCACCTTCAGCCGGCAGACCGGTGATTGCGCCCAGCCTTGGGGCAGCAAGGGCCTGCGCAACAGCCCTGAAAGTATTAATTCGGCCAAAGCCGAGCCAGTCAGCCTGATAAGTCGGATTGACGGAGTTCACACTGTCTGAGCCGCCCAGAACTTTGGCCACAACCTGCTCACGTGTCCAGGTGGGGTTGGCACCCCACACCAGAGCCATGGCACCCGAAGCCACGGGCGATGCCGAGCTGGTTCCACTAAATGTGGTATAGCCGACATCGTCAGTTGTCCAGACGGGGTCTGCCGGGGCAACCAGATCAATATTGACACCGTAATTTGAATAAGAGAGAAGTTTATCGCCAGGGTCGGAAGCCATGACAAAAAGGGCTTTGTCATAAACCGCCCTGGCCGGATTCAACTGGCCATTGTTGCCGGCGGAGTTCATGTAAAGTGCACCGG
>JBJTRR010000544.1:0-3394 GCA_046076185.1 bacterium
GCTCGAACCGAACCGCCATGCGATATCCGGCCATGTCGTAAGCGGCCAGACCACCCACGGCCAAGCCCGCCAGCCCAACTGTGGTAACCACACGCCGGCCCAGCTTCGCCCGCTTCAGCCGGCCGAGTTTCTTGCGGAAAAGCCGTGCATGGGGAGAATCAGGATAGCGGCGATCATAAGCCTTCAGGCACCGGCCGAGCCGGGCCAGGTCATCAGGGGCCAGGTCCCACAGCCATTCCAGCTGGTCTCTGTCAGAAGATTCAAGCTGGTCGGCCAGCCATGTCAGCGGCCCTTCCAGGCCAATCGGGTTAAGCTGGTGCGGCGGCCGTCCGTCGTCAGAAGCCCCGAAGCCATAACTTGATACGGCAAAAACAGCCGATCGCTGGGCGTGTGTCGCCAGGGCATGGGCCGTCATGCCATATTGCGATTCCACCAGTCGTTCAATTTCACCCGGTGAAAGGGCAGGCAGCCCAGCCGATGGCCGCCGGGCAGGCACACGCCTGTCAACGACATAATCCGCATCGTCTTCGTATTCGCCGTCGTCGTCATATTCAAGCTGTTTTGACCGCCGCGAGGTGCCGATCTGGCGGGCGTGATGGCCGGCCAGAACGCGGTCGAATTTGGTAAGAACCAGGGCCACCGGTCGGTGCATCTGCGCGCGTTCCGACTGCTCAAGGCATTGTTCCAGAAGGATTTCAATCTCCTGCTGGCGTCGTCGTCGGTCGGCGGGCCGAAGGGCACTTTCGGGGTCGAGGCACAGCAGAATGGCGTCGCAATCGGCGAGAAAATCGCGGATCGGCTCGCGGCTGCCCAGGGCCACATGTTCACCCTGATAATCTTTCACGGTCAGGTCCATGCGGGCCGGGCCGTGGTAAAGACGCAGGCGCAAGTCGGTCTCGGCCATGGTGCCGGCAGGTGGCTCGCCCGACTCAATCTGGGCAATTTTGTCAGAGAGATATTCGGCGGTGGTTGAATCAAGCGATGCCAGCCGGCAGCCGGGAATCTGACCCGTCGATGCCTGCCGGTAAAGCATGGCCAGGAGAGTGGTTTTGCCCACGTTGCGATAGCCGAAGAACCCAATCCGTTTTGGTCCCGTCAGGCGATGCTCGATGGTGTCCAGGTGGTACGTCCGTTTGCGGGACCGCCCCATTTTGCCACTCCCTCGTCGTCTTTGATCAATCGACTCCGGTACGCAGACTCTTACAACATCGATTATCGGCTCTGCATTTGACGATTCGCAAGCGATCTTGCATTTTGGCAGGCGCGATTGTGCCGCCTGAATGATCTGCACAAAATGGCGAACCAGGCCGCCTGCAACACCATTCCCGGCCCAGTTCAGCCCAGAATCATGCGGGCCATCATCTCGGGGTTCGCCGCATGCAGGTCATCAGGCACCGACTGGCCGCTACTGATATAAGAAAACGGCAACCGCAGTTCGGCCGCCAGGTTAATCAGCCCGCCATGGGTGGCCACTTCGTCGGTTTTGGTCACAATCAGCCGATCAGGCATGGTCACGGCAAAATTTTCGGCCACCATTCTTGACCACCCGTGGGCCGATTCAAGCGGCAAAACCAGGTGGGTTTCATCAGGGCTGAGCACCTGCGAAATTTCCGCAAGTGTTTGCAACCGCTGGGGATCAAGAGGGCTGAAGCCAGGCGTGTCGATCAGCACACAGTTGGCGTCGATGCTGGCAACGGCATCGGCAATCGTCTGGGCATCTTCGGCTGCAGCGAATGGCACGTTCATGATTCGGGCATAGGCGTCAAGCTGCTCAACGGCGGCCACACGAAACATGTCGCACGAAATGAGCCCGAGCCGAACTTCATGCCGAAGCTGAAGATATGAAGCGATTTTAGCAATTGTGGTGGTTTTGCCGACGCCAGTTGGCCCAACGAAAAAAATCACACGTTTTTCGCCGGGTTGCATGGGTGCAAATCCGCTCGCGGGCAGGGCATCGGCTGTGGCGTCGATGGCGGCCTGCCAAGCTTTTTCTTCGTCGGCCAGGTCGCGATGATGATGACAGGCGGCGGCATGCCTGATCACTCTTTCAGCGTAATCCTCTTTCACACCTGATCTGAGAAGATATTGAAATGGCGCATTGAGCGACGACGGCACATCCCAGAGCCGAAGCACATCGCCACCCGCGTTGCTCAGGCCCGATACCGATTGATGAAGGCCCTGCAGGTCTTCGCGGGGAAATGCGGGTGCCTGTGAGCCGGCCGATTCAAGCACGGCCTCAACTTCAAAAAAATCATCCTGAGTGGTGCCTGGAATGAAACCCGCCCACTTGTTCTTAACGTGATAAGTTCCAACAACATACAGGTTTTTGCCAAGTGCTGATTCAGCGTTCCTGAGTGCCTCGCGCAGCGTCTTGCCACGAAACAGGCGGGGGGCCGAACAGGCTTCGGGGTGCGCTGCATGGGCTTTCCAGAGAGTGCGGCTTGACATGGTTATTCACACTGCGGCTAAATGATGATTTGACAATGCCTTATGTCAGTCTTCAGGAGTAAGGGCCGCCGGGCGGGCCAGTGGCATCGGCACCTGACCGCTGGCGCGACCAGGCATGGGGCGGCGGAATGATGGATGGTCGTGGCTGGATGGGGCTTGAAGATGTTGATGAAGCGTCGTTTTCAGGCTCGCCATCGGCGGATTCATCAGAAAAACTGGCCGGGGCGACAGTAGCGATGTTGTCAACCGAAGTGTCACGCGGAATTTCCTGCTGCGCAAGTACAACCAGCGTAGGAAGATCGGTGTGTGTCAGGTCGCGCACCAGCCGGCGCACCAGCCCGTTGACAACCAGCACGGGTGGCCGGCCCTGACTTTCAAGCCGGGCGGCGGCTACACCGATGGCGGCAACCAGTTCGCGGCTCCAGCCCAGCCCCAAAGCGGTTTCGGGCCGGGTTGACTGGTCAACCGCCGCTGAGAGCCGCATTTCAACCGACTTGTCGAGCATGACCACGCGCAAGTGCCCGTCGCTGCTCAGGTAAGGCTGAACCAGCCTGCGGTTGAGCGACCGCCGGACATGCTCTGTAAGTTCTTCCGGGTCGCGAGTTACAACGGCCGCCAGCGCAAGGGATTCGAGAATGGTTTCCATGTCGAGGATGGAGACACGTTCACGCAGGAGATTTTGGAGAACTTTCTGAATTTCGCCGACCCGCAGCAGGTTTGGCACCACTTCTTCGACCAGGGTTGAACTGCTGGCCCGAACCCTGTCCAGAAGCTGCATGACCTGATCGCGAGAAAGCAACTCATCTGCATGGCCTATAATGATTTCCGCCAGGTGCTCCATCAACACGGCCGAAGCGTCTTTGATCCGGCAACCTGCCAGCTCGGCGGACTGTCGCCCTTCAGCCACAATCCACACGGCGGCCTGGCCTGTGGCGGGGTCAAAGGC
>JBJTRR010000545.1:0-2634 GCA_046076185.1 bacterium
CCCTTCTGGAAGTAGTCGGTCAGCAGGTGGGCCGCTTCAATCGCCACATTAATCTGGGCCTCTTCGGTCGATGCCCCCAGGTGGGGTGTTACCAGCACCTTCGGGTGCCCCACAATCGGGTTGTCAGCCGCCGGCGGCTCAGGCTCAAACACATCAAATGCCGCACCGGCCACCTGCCCGACGTCAAGCCCGTCACGCAGGGCATGTTCATCAACCAAGCCGCCACGGGCGCAGTTAATGATCCGCACGCCCTTCTTCATTCTGGCGATGGTCTCGGCGTTCACAACGTTGCGGGTCTCGGCCGAAAGTGGCGTGTGCAGGGTGATGTAGTCGCAACGGTGCCACAGGTCATCCAGCCGGCCAATGGACTCAATGCCCAGCTCGGCCGCTTTTTCAGCCGTCAGAAAAGGGTCGAAGCCGACAATCTTCATCTCAAACGAGCGGGCCCGCTGGGCCACTGCCAGGCCCACCCGGCCCAGGCCAATAATGCCCAAAGTCTTGCCGGAAAGCTCGGTGCCTGTGAATTTATTACGATCCCAGCCGCCGGCTTTCATCGTGGCACAGGCCGGGGCGACATTACGCGAAAGCGACAAAATCAGGGCCATTGTGTGTTCGGCCGTGCTGATGGTGTTGCCGCCGGGCGTGTTCATCACCACAACGCCAGCGTTTGAGGCCGCCGGTACGTCGATATTATCCACGCCAACGCCGGCCCGAACGATCGCCTTCAGCCGTTTCTGGCCTTCCAGCACGTCAGCCGTGAGCTGCGTGCCTGAGCGAATCACAATGCCGTCGGCTTCCTGAAGGGCAGCAATCAGCCCCGGCTTGTCAAACTTCGTGTTCACAACCACTTCAAAATCAGGGTTGGCACGCAGAATTTCAAGCCCTTCATCCGCCAGCTTGTCAGTCACCAGAATGCGATAGGCCACGGTCTTCGTTGCTCCGTCTCTTGTGAATTGTCGTTTTTTGAATCAGCCCGAAGCCATTTCAGCAAAGCCCCGGGCCGATCGTCGCACATCTATTTCAAACGTCAAAAGCCAGGTGTCAGGCCTTTTTGAACCGCTCAATCAGCACCCTCTGGGCGGCGGCCACGCCTGCGCCCGGCTCAAAGGTGTGGCCCACTTCGGCCAGCACCAGTTCAAGCCCGGCCAGGCCGGCGACAACGTCAAGCTCGTCGGTATAGCCCATGTGGCCAATCCGCACGATTTTGCCTTTTAGCTTGTCCTGCCCGCCTACGGTGTAAATGCCGAAATGCTCGTGCAGCTTGTTACGAATGGCCGAGTCTTTGATACCTTCCGGCACCACAAAGGCCGTCAGTCCTTCGGCGGGCCTGGCCGAAAACAGTTTCATGCCCAGGGCCTGCACGCCAGCCTGGCAGGCTTCGCTCATGCGGGCATGGCGGGCCCAGACATTCTCAACACCTTCTTCCAGAATGCGCCGCAGTGCCACTTTCAGGCCCTGAATCAGCGTGTGGGCTGGCGTATAGGGCGTGTCAAAGTCGGCCATCTTCTTGCGGGCCGATTTCAGGTTGAAATAGAAGCTGGGCGAATCAAACGCGTCGATCTTCTTCCAGGCCTTCGGGCTGATGCTCACAAAAGCCAGGCCAGGCGGCAGCATCAGGGCCTTTTGCGAGCCCACGCACAGCAGGTCAATGCCCCAGGCATCCGTATGGCATTCCATCGCCCCGATGCCCGAAATGCCGTCAACAGCGAAAACGGCGTCGGTCTGGGCGACAATCTTGCCGATGGCCTCAACCGGGTGGCCGGTGCCAGTGGATGTCTCGGAAAGCGTGCCCATCACGCAGACGGTGTCGGGGTGTTCGGCCAGGGCATTGGCTACGTGGGCCGGGTCAACCGGCTGGCCCCATTCGGTATCGATTGAAATGGCGCTAATGCCATAAGCCTGGCAGACTTTACCCCAGCGGGCCGCGAACCAGCCTGCGTTAAGCACCAGTGCCTTGCCGCCTTTGGGCACGGTGTTCACTGCGGCGGCTTCCATGGCGCCGGTGCCTGAAGCCGTCAGGATCATCACGTCGTTGGCCGTTTTGAAGACCTTTTTCAGGCCGTCGATCGACTCGATGATGTTCTTCTTGGCTTCGTCGGACCGGTGGTGAATGATCGGCCTGGCCATTTCCAGCTGAACGTCTTCCGGCACGGGTGCCGGGCCAGGTGTCATCAATCGGGGCTTCTGCATCGCTTCAGGTATCCTTGATTCTCAATCGGCTCCGGCGTTTCGCTCTCAGGCTGGGCGATCGGTTCTGGCTCTCAAAAACCGTGTTGCCTGCAAAAACTGACCTTTAAGGCCAATTTTCCGGTAGCCATTTTTAAGGAAGTAATATTATAACTTTTTTGAGTAGATTTTGGGAGTGCCTCGGTTTCGATTATTCGATCTTAAAAACTCATCACAAAAAAAGAGAAATTGTTTAATAATGCTTGAGTGAATTAACCATGCTCATGGTCATAAGTATTTGTAATTAAAAACTAATCGTCTTGCAAATCAGATTTTCCTATTTCTTTGAGTTCTTTTTTATATTTGCTGATAAGTTTGTTCCATGCAGACTGGGGAGTGCGTGGACATTTAAATTTTTTATGTAATTCTGTAGTAACTCTAAAATAAATTTCTCTAAGTTGGTGAAGA
>JBJTRR010000546.1:0-3840 GCA_046076185.1 bacterium
GATATAAAACTAACGCTAATCTGCAAATTGCCGGGATTTCAATAAGTCAGCACGACCCTTAAAAAATATTTCATAATTAAAACTGCCTGTTATTTGAAAAATGAAAATACAACTGCAACTGAAATATTATCTAATTAACAACATATCATGATAAGATGCTACATAAAACACATCCAGTCTTTCATGCCAGGGTGCTGCTTCCAGTTGGTATCAGGATAGAAATATGTCAGCAATGCCAGAACGCATCGAATAGTGAGGCTGGCCAGAATTCCGGCGAGGATGCCACCGCAAAGTGCCAGCGGAAGACCAGCCAGGAGCATCAAGACATCGGAGTTTTTAATGTCAAACATTCTCTGCCATGCACGTGAACATATATAAGACCCATAGCCCACCACAAAGATGACAAATAAAAGAGTGAGAGCCAGGCCTGAATTCAGCAGGATTCTGGCCCAGACTGGTATTTTCAGTGGTGGCTCTGGCGATTGCATTTCAATATCCGCCAAGTTCGGTGGCGCGGGCCACTCGTTGAATCGCGATGAGAAAAGCGGCCTGGCGGAGCGAGCAATTTTTCTCTTTCGCTTTGGCATGCACGTGGGCAAAGGCGGTGGACATGCGGGAATCCTGCTCGCGCAAGACCTGCTCATATGTCCATCTGAAATTCTGAAGGTTCTGCACCCATTCAAAATAGCTCACGATCACGCCGCCGGCGTTGGCCAGAATGTCGGGAACGACCACCACGCCCTTGTGCCGAAGAATGTCGTCGGCCTCAGGAAAGGTCGGGTTATTGGCCCCTTCCACCACCAGGGCGGCCTTGATTCCTGTGGCCACATCGGTGGTGATGACATCGCCCAGGGCGGCGGGAATCAGCACGTCAACAGGCAGTGTCAAAAGTTCGTCGTTTGTCACCGGTCGGCCCTGACCACAATCGGCGATCATGCCTTTACTTCTGACATGGGCTGCGATGGCTTCCAGATCAAGGCCCCTGGGTTCATAAACACCCCCTGAAACGTCGCTTACAGCCACAATTGTGGCCCCCATTTCGGCCAGGAACAAGGCCGAGGCCTTGCCCACGTTGCCGAACCCCTGCACGGCCACGGTGGTTTTTTCAACGCTTCGGCCCATTAATTTCAGGCTTTCGCGGGCTATGGTGGCCACGCCGCGGCCGGTGGCTTCTTCGCGGCCGACGATGCCGTGCAGGTCAACCGGCTTGCCGGTGACAACGCCGGGCTCAAAGCCATGAAATTTGGCGTATTCGTTGGCGATCCAGGCCATGACCTGGCCATCGGTACCCATGTCGGGGGCAGGGATATCGATTTTGGGGCCAATAAATTCGTGAATTCGCTGGACGAACTTGCGTGTGACACGTTCCAGCTCGCTTCGGCTAAGGGCTTTCGGGTCGCACTGAATGCCGCCCTTGCCGCCGCCGTAGGGGACATCAACCACGGCGGTTTTCCATGTCATAAGGCTGGCCAGGGCGGTGACTTCGTCGGTATCCACCTGCGGGTGGTAGCGAAGGCCGCCCTTGAAGGGGCCACGCGAGCAGTCGTGCTGTACGCGATAGCCGACGAAATTGCCGATTTCGCCGTTGTCGAGAGGGATGGAGACTTCGACCTTGATGCTTCGTTCGGGGGTGATCAGGAGCTTGCGGAGGCTCTCCTTCAGGCCCAATGAATCGGCGGCCTGGTTGAAATAGTAATTAACGGCTTCGGAACTTTTCATGGTCAGGCCTGTGATTTGATGGGTGTCGGAACCAGTGCCGGCCGGTGTCGGGCTTGCAGCGCAGGGCACGGGATTTTATTCTGGTTGGGTGTCATTAAAACAGAAAAGTGCGGTGCCGGGTAGTCGAACTGGCCGCGGAAAAAATGGGAATCGCCTGAAAAATGAGTTCACGAACGAGCTGGAATCTGGCGGAAGCGACTTTATTTGATGTGCGGCAGAAGGGGCCGGCGCATGTGGCCGTGCTGCCAACGGGGGCGACTGAGCCGCACAACCTGCACCTGCCCTATGGCACTGATACTTATCAAGTGTCGTCGCTGGCCGAGATGGCGTGCCAGAAGGCGACGGCGCAGGGGGCATCGGTGTGGCTGTTGCCGCCCATTCCGTTTGGCACCGAGACGAACCTGATGGAATTTTCGATGACGATCAACCTGAATCCATCAACGGTGGGGGCGATTATTGGCGATGTGATAGAGTCGCTGGACAGGCACGGCGTGAAGAAGCTGGTGATTTTAAACGGCCATGGCGGCAACGACCTGAAATGGATTTTACGGGAGTGGTATTGCCGAACCAGTGTGAGTATGTTCATATGTCACTGGTTTCGGATGATTGGCGATGTCAAGAAGGAGATTCTTGATAGCCAGGATGGCGACCATGCTGACGAGCTTGAAACGAGCATGATGCTGCACCTTCGGCCTGACCTGGTGACGATGGATCGGGCTGATGATGGATCGATGCGGCCGGCGGCGATTGAGGCCCTGCGCAAGGGCTGGGTGGAATATTCGCGGCCCTGGCAGGCCCTGACGACGAATTCAGGGGCGGGCAACCCGCACAAGGCTACGGCTGACAAAGGTAAGGCCCTGGCTGAAGCCTTCAGCGAAAGGTTTGCGAATTTTCTGACCGAGCTTTCGGGCTTGCCGATTGATGCACAGTTTCCGCTGGAGAAATGACGATGGACATTCGACAAATTGTCAAAGTGTTTCTGGTTCTGGTGGCTGTGGTGGGCGTGATTGCGTTGTTCAGCACACGTTCGACTGTTGTCTTGACGCCGACGGTGGCACCGGCCAATGCAGTGGGTGGCGGCGGAAATGTCGTACAGAAGACGAGTGAAAGGGTTGACACAAAACAGGCGGGGGGTGCTGTTGATAAGCCACAGGCAGTTGTCAAAACGTATAAGCTGAAGGGCATTGTGCGGAAGATTGAGAAGGAATCGGGCCAGGTGATGATTCGGCACGAGGAGATTCCGGGGTATATGAAGGCGATGACGATGCCTTTTGACCTGAAGGGGCAGGAGGTGCTGGGCGAGCTTTTTCCGGGCGACGAGGTGGAAGGCGAGCTGGTGGTGAAGGCTGATGATATTGAGCTGAAGGGGCTGGTGATTACGAACCCGGCCCCGCCGGCTTCGATTAAATTCGGGCCCAACGGGGTGGAGGTTCAGGCCAAGCCGGTGACATTGATCGCAGGAGAGATGGTGCCTGAATTTAAATTCATGCTTCAGGATGGCAAGCCGGCGAAGCTGGGCGATTATCGCGGCAAGCTGGTGGTGCTGACATTTATTTACACCAGGTGCCCGCTGCCGAACTTCTGCCCGATGATGGACAGGAAATTTGGCGAACTGGCTGCGCGGCTGGCGGCCACGGGCAAAGGCGAAGCAGTGCGAATGTTGTCGATTAGTTTTGACCCTGAGCATGACACGCCTGAGGCTCTGGCGAAGCATGCGGCGGCGAAAGGGGCGAAAATGCCTCTGTGGGCATTTGGCGTGGCCACGCACGAGGAGCTTGGCAAATTCGGGCCACTTTTAGGTTTGACGTATGGGCCAGGCGAAAAAGAGGTGATTCATAACCTGGTGACGGCCGTGATTGGGCCTGATGGCACGCTTTTACGGCTTGACCAGGGATCGGCCGGCGGGGCATGGACAGTGGACGACATGAACGCCAGCCTGATTAAGGCTTTGGGGGCGAAATTAAATAACGAGCCGGGTAAATAAAAAAAAGGGCGGAATGGACTGGCCCCCGCCCTGATTGTGAAGTGTTTTTCAGGAATAATGAGACCGTCAATCTTCGTAGGGCCATTCGCGCGGGGCGGATTCCAGATCATCAAAGATTTCAAGCATGGCCCGTTGTT
>JBJTRR010000547.1:0-3129 GCA_046076185.1 bacterium
AGCCGGCCGGGGTAAGTGGCCCCGGTGGCGATCGTCACGCCACGAATGCTGATCCGGTATTCCTGCGCACCAAGCGTAATGTCATCGCGAATCGCCACTTGCGGCGCAATCATGCCCAGTTCGCGGGCCACCCGCTGCCGCACCCGCTGAAGGCGTTCCAGCAGGTCGCCGCCCCGGCTGGCATCAGCAAGGGCAATCAGGCGATAGCCGATGGAAAGTTCCATGGCGTCAACGCGAAGCCAGTCGTTGACAGTACTTACAGCCGGTCGCTGGGGCTGTGCGGCACTTGCACTGGCCGGTTGCGGGTGTTCAGCCGGTGCAGGTACTGATGTCGCAATATCTTTTCTGGTCTTAACTTGCGCTGTGGCGAGCGATTCTCTTGCCGGCGGCTTTGGCAGCGATTTCTCGGCGGTTGTTGTGTTGGCCTCAGCCGATTCGCCTTCGGATTGATAAAGTATCCAGGCACCGGCAGTTAAAAGCCCCGCAACCGTTAAAAGCGGCAATTTTGGTAAACCAAAAAAGGCGAGCAGGCCGAGCAGGGCGGCTGAAACGATCAGGGTGCGGGCCTGGCCAAAAAGCTGGCCCGTCATTTCCTTTCCGATGTCGGATTCGCTGGACGATCGGGTCACGATCAGGCCGGCGGCGAGTGAAATCAGAAAGGCGGGAATCTGGCTGACGAGTCCGTCGCCGATGGTCAGCTTGGTGAAGACATCGACGGCCTGGGCCGGGCTCATGCCATGCTGAATGACGCCGATCATCATGCCGCCCAACACGTTAATGAGGGTGATGAGCACACCGGCCACGGCATCGCCTCGCACATATTTGCCGGCACCATCCATGGCACCAAAAAAATCGGCCTGTCGGTAAAGGTCGTTGCGGCGGCGGGTTGCGGTGGGTTGGTCGATCAGCCCGGCATGCAGGTCGGCATCGATGGCCATCTGGCGACCGGGCAGGCCGTCGAGCATGAACCGGGCGGCCACTTCACTGATGCGCGACGAACCTTTGGTGATTACGACGAACTGAATAATCACCATAATCCCGAACATCACGCCGCCGACAAGAATATTGTCGCCTGCCACGAACGAACCAAAGGCGCGAATCACGCCACCGGCGGCATCAAGGCCCCGATCGGCACCATCAAGCAGAATGAGCCGTGTGCTGGCCACGTTCAGCACAAGCCGTGTTAAAGTCGTTGTGAGTAAAAGGGTTGGGAACGAGCTGAACTGCTGCGGCGTGGCGATGGTGATGGTGGTCATCAGAATCAGCACTGAGACCGTAATATTTGCCGCCAGAAGGAGATCCATCACCGCGCCCGGCACGGGCACAAGCAGCACCACCAGTGCGCCGATGAGCGTGAATGGCAATATCCACGGTTCGGCCCGGCGAGTCGTGTTGATAATCCCGTTTTTCAGTCGTGAGGGTGCGGCCAAGGGGCCCAATCCTTTCGGATCCATCCAAAAAGTTGGTACATCTTTGATAATCATTTTGATTATTACCTTTTTACAAATTCTGTCGAGACAAGTTGCGATTCGGCAACAGCCGGCTTAAGAAAAATGGAAAATTCACGTTGCATTCATTAAAATTAGGTTTGTGAGCTAATCCGTTGGAATCCTCGCCATAAAGTTGATCATTGACAAAAGCTCACGCAAAAGGATCGTTTTTCAGTGGAAATTCTGGCAGGCTCGGGGCAACTGACCAAACCGCCCAGCGGATTTCAGGAAAAATCGTCGGCCCGGCGCATTCAGTGGGCGGAAGCCGCCACAGGCGTTGATTTATCAACCCCTTTAATTCCTGCCCCTGAAGAACTTAGAGGAATTATTGAAAACCATGTGACCACGCTGCCTGTGCCCATGGCAGTGGCTGGGCCACTTTTGATTGACGGAACTTACGCCAAGGGCGAATTTGTGGTGCCCGTTTGCACGGTTGAGGGAACGCTGGTTCTCTCAATGACGCGGGGCATGATGGCCTTCGCCGAGTCGGGCGGCTGCCGCACGGTGCATCTCAGGCAGGAGCTTTCTCGCAGTCCCGGCTTTATCATGCCGGATATCATCGAAATCCCGTCTTTTATCGAATGGATCAGGTTTCACGAAGATCTCATCCGCCAGGTGGCCGAATCAACCACCCGCCACGGCAAGCTGCTTCGGGTTGAGGCTGTTCCGCTGCAAAACTTTGTCATTCTTGACTTTGTTTATGATACAGCCAATGCCGCCGGCCAAAATATGGTGACGATTGCCACCGATGCCGCCTGCCGGTTGATTCGCGATAAAACTGGCTTCGACTATTTTCTTGAATCTGGCTTTAACAGCGATAAAAAGCCAAGCCGGCGTAATTTTGCCGACGGTCGTGGCCATGCCGTGGCCATGGAAGTGGCTATGCCGAAACACGTTCTGGAATATATGGGCGTGACTGCCGCTAAAGTTCTGCAATTTCAGCAGATGGCCCAGGTTTCAAGTCATGCCATGGGTGGCTTGGGGACAAATCTGCACGCGGCCAATGGCCTGGCATCGCTTTATCTTGCCTTCGGGCAGGATGTGGCCTGCGTTGCCGAAAATGCGGTGGCCATCAGCCAGGCGTTTCCGGCTGAGAACGACGGATTGATCTGCCGGATGACGTTCCCGAGCCTGACCGTGGGCACAGTGGGCGGTGGCACCCGGTTGCCGGCCCAGCGCAGGAACCTGGAAATGGTTGGCTGTGCCGAAGGCGAAAACGCGTCAAGAAAACTCGCCGAGATCATAACGGCAGCCAGCGCAGCCCTTGAATTTTCGCTTCTGGCAGCTGTCGTTTCGGGCACATTTGCCCAGGCCCATGCCACTTACGGCCGCACAAAAAAAGCCGATAACATTCTTTAATCAAAGTGGTTAAATTAAAAAAGCCATCATGGGTATTCCATGATGGCCCGAATGTCTTACCAAAACAGATCAGCCCTGAGCTGAGCTCTTGGCTGGAGCCTGAGGAGCAGGAGCAACCTTGGCAGGAGCAGCACCCTGGGCAGCTGGGGCAACCTTGGCAGGAGCCTGAGCAGCTGGGGCAACCTTGGCAGGAGCCTGAGCAGCTGGTGCAACCTTGGCAGGAGCCTGGGCAGCTGGGGCTACCTTGGCAGGAGCCTGAGCGACAGGGGCAACCTTGGCA
>JBJTRR010000548.1:0-1704 GCA_046076185.1 bacterium
ACAATGCTGCAACTTCTGGGCTTCGACCACGAACGACTGACTTATCGCCACGCCGGCCGCGACTATCGCCTGACGGATGTCTATGGCAATGTCGTCAAAGAAATTCTTGTCTGATTTGATTTTCATGAAGAAAGAGACCTGTTTTGTGATCGATCTTTGCACTGAATGCCTGGCAAAAATCATACAAACCTGTAAAGCAGTATATTTCACGAGAGAGGGCTGATCTGATGCATGCTCGACGAATCCTGATTCTCATACAGCTTTTCGCATTGGGTTTGTCAGTGTCCAGGGCAGATGACAAGCCTGATTCGCTCTCTCGTGAAGAATCCGACTTTTTTGAAGCCCGGATTCGCCCTGTGCTTGTCAGGCACTGTTATGAATGTCATTCATCGGAATCCATGAAAATTAAAGGCGGCCTCAGGCTTGACCATCGAGCAGGGCTTGTTGCAGGAGGCGAAACTGGCCCGGCGGTGGTTCCAGGAAATATTGAGGGAAGCCTTCTGGTTGATGCCCTCCGGTATGAGGGCCTTGAGATGCCGCCTTCTGGTAAATTGTCAGATGAAGTGATTCGCGATTTTGAGAAATGGATCAGGATGGGTGCACCTGACCCGCGGGTTGCCGGCATTTCGACAAAAGTAAATATTGGCAAGCCTGAGAAATTGAATACTGAGTCGGGCAAGCGGCATTGGGCATATCAGCCTGTACGAAACTTTCCTGTTCCGGCTGTTTCCGATCAATCCTGGCCGCTTGAGACCATAGACTATTTCATACTTGCAGGGCTTCAAAAGGCGGGCATCCAGCCGGTGGCCGAAGCAGACCGATACACATGGCTTCGTCGGGTAAGTCTTGATTTAACAGGTTTGCCGCCAACAGTTGATGAAATCAGGTCATTCATTTCAGATGAAGAACCGCAGGCATGGGCCCGAGTGGTTGATCGGCTACTGGCCTCGCCGGCATTTGGCGAGCGATGGGCGAGGCACTGGCTGGACATGACTGGTTATGCCGACCAGACTGGTACATCCAATAACGTTTTCGCCGAACATGCATGGCGATATCGTGATTACCTTATCGATTCGTTTAACGTTGATAAACCCTTCGACCGCTTTGTGATGGAACAGATTGCAGGCGATCTCTTGCCATGGGATACGGCGAAACAGAGGTCAGACAATCTGGTTGCGACTGGATTCCTGGTGCTGGGTGATGTTGAGATTGTGAATCCCGATAAATTGCAACTTGAGGCAGATCTGGCTGATTTGCAGCTATCAAAGACCGGAACGGTTTTTCTGGGACAGACGCTGGGATGTGTGCGGTGCCACGACCACAAGTTTGATCCTCTGGGGCTTGAGGATTACTACGGACTTGCCGGTATTTTTCGCAGCACACGCTCGGTCGAGAAAATCGACAACGGTATCTGGAGCGGCATTACGGTGACCAAAATGCCTGAGTCACCTGAAGAGAGACAGAAGAGGCAGGTTGCTGAATCGGAAAATAACCGATTGCTTCAAGCCATGATGGAAAGCAAAGAAAATCTGGCCAGACAGAAAAAGTTAATTGAAGCCGAAGCAGCCAAACCCGATTCTGAAAAAGCTACCCTGAAAAAAAAGGAAGACGAATTGGGGCGGAAAATGCGTGAAATTGATAGAAGAATTCGTCATGCCGAATTTTTCAAACCGGCAGTGCCACGTACATTTGCAGTAAGTGATA
>JBJTRR010000549.1:0-13031 GCA_046076185.1 bacterium
CACAACCAGCTGATAAGCAGGAACTTATAGCGACATTACCAAACAACCCGCCTGCTGATGACAGAGCCCAGACCAGAAAGCCCGCCTGGGCTGGTGCAAAGCAGAGAGAACGACTTTTTGAGGAGACAAAAAGTTACTCAACGGTCAATTTCCGCATCGGCGGATGACTGAAACAGTTCAGGGCTGAACGATCATAACTCATTCTGCAGTAATAATATGCGCAGAATTAAGATAAATCAGTGGATTTGGCCGGTCTGAATCAATAACGGGGAATTGCCTGGTCAACTTCAGCTGACCAGGCATCAATTCCACCTTCCACGTTCATGATGTTCGCAATGCCCTGGGCGGCAAGCCAATTGCCTGCCCGAAGCGAGCGTACGCCATGGTGGCAGTAAACGGCCAGCCGGGTGGTCTCGCTGCATCGTGATTTGACTTCGTCAAGTCGGGCAGTCAGCTCACCCAGCGGAATAAAAAGGTCGCCTTTATCCGCAGGGATCGGGATCGCGGCAAAGGCTCGTTCATCAGGCTGGCGGACATCGAGAACGATGACCTCTTCTGCACTCTTCAGAAGCAGGGCAAGATCAGTCGCTGAAATCCGGGTCACGCCAGCCATATGCAAAGCCTTTCAGGATAATTATTTGGCGGCTGGAATGCCGAAGTCGCCAAGCATGCTTCGCCAGCCGGCATGAATGTGGTTGGCATTGTTCTGGGTGTTGTTGAATTCAATGATGAACGTGGGGCCCTGAACGCGGAAACCATGGGGCGAGGCCAAGTCGGCCGGCCCCTGCCAGGCAAAATGCACTTTTTCCGGGCCGGCGGCGATAATTTCGTCCATCCAGGCCTTGGAAACTTCGATCGGCATTTCGCCGGCGAACGATTCAACCAGCTTCTGCATCATCTTCTGCTGGTCGCCGTTCATGTCGCCAAAGGCCAGCCCCACAGGGGCATCGGTCGGGGCCTGGGGGGTATTGGCACCACGAATGTCAGACGGGGCTTTTTCTGCCACAATCGCCTTCTTCGCCTGGTCAGGGTTCAGGGCCTGAACCACCCGAAGGGCGGCGTCTTCAATATCGCCCAGTGTACGCAAGCCCTTACGTGGGCCTGTTTTGACTTCGCCCGGATTCGACCCGAAAAAGACTGGCGTTGCCGAAAGAATCTTGCCGTCTTCCACCGTCACGTTCATTGAAAGGTGGTGCCCTTCAAATCGCCAGCCCCATTTGCCGGTCGCGGCAGGCGTGCCGAAGATCGAAACAAAATAGAGTTCAGGGTCGCGAACCGGGCCCTTACCCTGTTCCAGATCCCTCAGGATCTGCTCTAAACTCATAATAGTGGTGACTTTCTGGAAACCCGATGAACCCACGCCGCTAGAAACCAGACCGAAGGCGAGCGACCGCTGGGCCGGTGTCATCTCTTTGATGGACAAGCCTTTACGCTCACGAGGAATGAAGTGCCAGTTCAGCCGTTCGGGGGTATCAAACGGGAAGTTGATTTTGGCTTTCTGGGCATCGTCAATCGAGGCGACAAGTCGTTCAGCCGAGCTGGCCATGCGGCCGCCAGATGTCTCGGCCCAGGCCGAAAGCCAGAAAACGCCGCCCACCAGCAGCCCAGAAAGGGCCAGCAGACCAAAGCTCAAGGGCATTCGCCAGGTGGTTTTAAGTGGTGTAGGGGCCAACATTTGCGGGGTCTCCAGGGTGGTTTCGTGCAGACACTGGCAGGAAGCCCGGGGCACTTTCGAAACGGCCCCAGGCCTGAATTGGATTGAACCTATCTTAACGAGACCGGCGGCAAACTCCAGAGACTCAGGTGATTTTTTTCAGGGCCGATGCTATTTTGATGGAGAACGATCAGCGACGCCGAACCCGGCCGAGGTTGCTGATCAGAAAACGTAAGTGCTAATATGTCAATGACATGGCACCAGTCAGACCGGAATGACCCGACACAACGAGAGGCGAAGGCGATGGCACTGGAAATTGCACCCGGCAAGACAAAAATCGGATGGATTGGCACGGGTGTGATGGGGCGTTCAATGGTGGGGCACCTTATGGCGGCCGGCTATGAAGCTGTCGTTTACAACCGTACGGCTGGCAAGACTGACGACCTGGTTGCCCGCGGGGCCACGCGTGCTTCAAGCCCGAAGGAAGTGGCTGAAAAGGCCGATGTCATTTTTGCCATCGTCGGCTTTCCGAAAGATGTCAGAGAGGTTTTTCTGGGTGTCGAAGGTGCCATTGCCGGCGCCAGGCCTGGTAGTATTTTTGTGGACATGACCACCAGCGAACCTTCACTGGCCGTTGAAATTTACGATGCAGCCAAGGCCAAAGGCATTGCATCGGTCGATGCCCCGGTTTCCGGCGGCGACATTGGTGCCCGTGAAGCACGGCTTTCGATCATGATTGGCGGCGACAAAGAGGCGGTCGATGCGCTTTCGCCGCTGTTTTCGCTGATGGGCAAGGCAATTGTCCATCAGGGCGGTGCCGGTGCCGGCCAGCACACGAAAATGACGAACCAGATTCTGATTTCAACCAACATGATTGGCGTGTGTGAAGCGCTGCTCTATGCTTACAAGGCCGGCCTGAACCTTGAAACGGTCATGCAGTCGGTGGGCCCGGGCGCGGCAGGAAGCTGGAGTCTGGCGAACCTTGGCCCGAGGATGATTGCCGGAAATTTTGATCCGGGTTTCTTTGTCGAACACTTTCTGAAGGATATGGGCATTGCCCTGGCCGAATCGCGGCTGATGGGGCTGGCTCTGCCGGGTCTGGCCCTGGCCGAACAGCTTTACCGGGCTGTTGAAGCGCAGGGCATGGGCCGAAATGGCACACACGCCCTTTTGCTTGCCCTGGCCGAACTTTCTGCGGTGCGCTGGCCCAGCGACCCTCGCCGGAAATAATGCAATTGCATTAAGGTGCCAGCAGCTCGGGTAGAAATTCGGGAAGGCCATGCAGCAGGTCCACATGATCCGGCGCGGAATTGCCGGCAAATGCCCTGATCTGCAGCTTCCCGGCCACAGTTTCGCCAAGTTGCTGGGTCTTCATCGGGCCCCATTTCAGTGTGGCATTGCGCCTGAGTTGCAATTCACGAATCAGCCAGTCGGCAGTCTCGGTGGTGCTGGCAAAAGTGCCGGGAAAGATCTCGGAATGAAGGATGATCATCGCTTTTTTCGACTCAGCCGCTTTTCGTGCATAATGCAGGAAAGGCATGAGCGGTTCGGTTTCAATCTTTGATTCAAGCGGCCCCGGCTTGCCGCCGATATAACCTGTGTGCAGGCCGTCGATCAGCAGAATGTGTGATACTTTCGCTTCATATTCAGGTATGCGAATCATTTCACGAATCGAACCGTAACCGGCCGACCAGCCCACCAGCACAAGCGATGAAATTGGCCGATTGAGGTGGCCGGCCACTTCCGCCAGAAGTTTTTCAAGCAGCTTCGGGTCATCCGTAAAAGGTTTGGCATAACGGCCGGAACCTGATCCAAGCTGAAGGCTGAGACAGGGCAGGGGGGCTTTAAGCTGGGAAGCGGCCATTTCCGGAATCCAGTTGCCGCAATGAAATGCAATCAGCAAAGGGGTTTCACCGGCAGATGCATCATTCTTCAGCTTTTCAGGAATAAATAGCTGCCCCTGCGATAGTTTCACCCGCTGGCCTCGCGGGTCTTTACGCTCGAGTCGCGGGTGTGGCCGCACATGCTCAACCATCGGCGACGGATTTTGCTGCGATTGGGCGTGAACCCGGCCACTGAAATGCAATTGACATGTGGCAAGGGCCGGCGCCAGAAATGCAATCGCATAAAAATGTTTCACGATATGATCACCTGATAAACTGATTGATATAATCGGCCCCAAGGCCGTTTTGCTCGTAGTGACGGCGACACATTTCAATCTTGGTATGCACATCTTCATAAGCCACGGTTTTGCCCTGTTCATCGACATAAATCATGGCGCCTGAAATATTGAAAAAGGTAATCATTTCGTCGCAGTCGTCATCAACGACAAGTGTATGAATTTCGCCCGGTGGTTCAAACACATAACTGCCCTGGGTGGCCACCCAGTCGTGTTCCAGATACCGCCATTTGCCCTTGATTACAAAGCCGTGAACCGGTGCCGGGTGCCGATGCCGCGATAGAAAACCCGCTTTGCACACCTTCAAAAGGTTGCACCACTGGCCGTTGGTGGTATTGAAAAACAGGGGCCGAAAGAAGACGCGGTCCGCCTGCGGCACCCACACTCGGGGGTCGTCGGGTATGGCCCTGGTCACAATTTCAAGCTGGGCGTCGGGCGGCAGCGGAATGGTGCAGGGGGCGGGAAACTGAACACTTGAACTGGCCATGGCGGGGTGTCTTTCGGTTGAAAAAAGTTGTTGGAACCCAGGGTGATGTCAGATGGTTGTCACATGATGGAATAGCCGCCGTCAATATTCAGCACAGATCCGGTGATAAAGCCTGCGCCCGGGCCTGAAAGAAACAGTACGGCCGGGGCCACTTCTTCAGGCGAGCCCCAGCGGCCCATGGCCGTTCGCTGAAGAATGGGGCGAGATCGGCCCTCGTCAGCCTGCAGGGCGGCTGTCAGCGGTGTGCGAATCCAGCCGGGGGCCACGGCATTGACACGAATATTCTCAGCAGCCCAGGCGGTGGCCAGGCTTTTTGTCAGTTGTACGATTCCACCCTTGGCGGCCGCATAGCCAGGCGCAAAAGGCGACCCAAAATAGCTGAGCATGCTGGCAATATTCATGATGGATGCCCCGCCCGGCATTGTGCTTTGGGCCAGCCTGGGCCGGGCGGCAAGGCACAGACGCATGACACCTGTCAGGTTTACGTCAAGCGTGCCTGCAAAACCCTCGGGCGTGAATTCAATGCCGTTTCGCTGGATGATCCCGGCCGCATTCACCAGAATATCCAGCGAATGAAGCCGGCTGATGAGTGAAGCAATCGATTCGGCAGAGGTCACGTCGAGAACTGCGGGTTCCACACCTTCAGCAAAAGGTTTTTCCGCAGCATTTCTGGCCAGGTCATCGGCTGAAATACCCGTTGCAATGACATTGGCACCACTGGCGGCAAAGGCTTCGGCAATGGCCCGGCCGATGCCTGAACTACCGCCTGAAACCAGCACGCACCGGCCCTGAAACATGCTATACTACCTCTGGCAAGTGTGGTTGACTGTGAACGCCCCGTCCGGTGCGTGCAGGCCATGAACCGGAGAAGCCCCAGGCGAATGATACACAAGAAATTGATAACGCATTGGCGGCTGGCTTGCAAGGCTTTTCAGGCCGCCGGTGCCGATTTGGCCAGCGGGCTGAAAGCGGCAGGAAGGCGCCGGCCGGTTTTTCACGATTTTTTCTGTCATCAGTCACGCCCCGGTTCGTTATAATCATTAAACCAAAACCTGTTGAGAAGGTTGCCCAGGCTGCGTTCACGAATGCTGACCCGGGCTGCGGCTGAAGGAAAACAAGGGAACGGATGGATCAAAATGAAGGCAGTGGTACTTCAGGGCACGGGCGGGTCTGATCAACTGGTTTACACCGATGTGCCGACACCCGAAGCCGGGCCTGGGCAGGTGCGGGTGGCCCTGGAAGCGGCGGCCCTGAATCATCGCGATGTCTGGATTCGTCGCGGCCTTTATGCCGGAATTTCATTGCCTGTGATTCTCGGCTCCGACGGTGTCGGGCGTGTTGATACCGTGGGCGATGGTGTCGATGAAAAGCTGATCGGCAAGCGGGTCTGGATCAACCCGAGCCTCTCTTGGGGCAGCGACCTGACTGTGCCTGACTTCAAAAAATGGCGGATTCTCGGCCTGCCCGATCAGGGAACCTATGCTGAGGCAATTGTCGTTGATGCCGAACAGGTTGAGCCATGTCCGGCCGAAAGGTCGTCGGCCGAGGCGGCGGCACTGCCACTGGCGGGGCTCATAGCCTATCGGGCCCTCTTCACGCGGGGGCAGTTCAAGCCGGGCCGGTCGGTCTTCATCACAGGCATTGGCGGTGGTGTCTCACAAATGGCAATGCAGATGGTGATTGCAGCGGGCGGCAAGGTTTTTGTGAGCTCATCGTGTGAGAAAAAGCTTGAAAACGCACGGCGGGCCGGCGCGTCGGGTGGGGTGAATTATCGCGATGCCGACTGGGTGAAAAAAGCCCGGGAAATGGCTGGCGGCGATGGGCCCGACCTGGCTATTGACAGCGCCGGTGGTGCGACACTTGACAGCCTGATTGACCTGGTTCGCCCCGGCGGCATTGTGGTGAATTACGGCCAGACCACCGGTGCCTGCCCGAATCTGGAAGTGCGGCGGCTTTTCTGGAAGCAGGTCAGCCTGCTGGGCACAACCATGGGCAATACCTCAGAATTTCGGTCGATGCTGCGGTTTTACAGAGATCTGGACCTTCGGCCTGTGGTTGACGAAGTCTTCCCGCTGGAAAAGGCCGCGGCTGCTCATGACCGAATGGAAAGCGGCGGGCAGACAGGCAAAATTGTTCTGGCGATCAGGCCCTGAAACCCATTCTGAAAGGTGATTCATGACCATGTCAGAACCGCTGAAAACACCGCTTTTTGACTGGCACAGGGCCAACCAGGGGCGCATTGTTGACTTTGCCGGCTGGGCCATGCCGGTGCAGTATTCGTCGATCATTGCCGAGCACGAAGCCGTGCGCAAGAGTGCCGGCCTGTTCGACGTCAGTCACATGGGCCGGCTGGAATTCACCGGCGAAGAGGCGATGGACCTGCTGCAGCGATCGACAGTCAATGATGTCAGTCGATTGTCAAACAACCAGATTCAGTATAGCCTGATGGTGGACGACCTGGGCGGCACCATTGACGACGTGCTGGTTTATCGCATGTACAGCGACCCCTGGGCGATGGTCTGCAACGCTTCAAACCGCCAAGCCGTGCTGGCCCGGCTGCACGCGCTTAACAGCAATAATGCCCGCATTGACGACGCCACCCTGCCCACGGCCATGATCGCCATTCAGGGGCCTGAAGCCCTGAAAATTGTGTGCGAGAAAATCGAACCGAAGGCGGCCGATATTGCTTATTATCATTTTCGTGACTTTCTCTTTGACGGTCGTCCTTCGCGTCTCAGCCGCACGGGCTATACCGGCGAGGACGGCTTTGAATGGATCATTCCCGCCGAAAAGGCCGTGGCCGCCTGGGAAATGCTTGCCGGTGCCGGGGCTGTGCCGTGCGGCCTGGGGGCACGCGACACCCTGCGGCTTGAGGCGGCAATGCCGCTTTACGGGCACGAGCTATCGCTGACAATCGACCCGTTTTCGGCCGGTCTTGGCAGCTTCGTGAAGCTGGATAAGGGCGAATTCGCTGGCCGAGAGGCTCTCACCCGGCTGGCGGCCGCTCCACTGAAAAGGCGGGTCGGTCTTATTCTGGAAGGCAAACGCGCTGCCAGGCAGGATTGCCCCGTTCTGCTTGATGGCCAGCCTGTCGGGCTTGTCTCAAGCGGCACTTTTTCGCCGACTCTGCAAAAACCAATCGCCATGGCCCTGATCGACCGGGCCATCGCCTGGCCGCCCGCTGAAGGCACTCTTTCTGTTGATATTCGTGGCACCGTGGCGGCGGCCGAATTGACGAAACTGCCGTTTTACAAACGGTCGAAGTGATTTATGCACCGGCTTTAAGCTTCATAACCCAGAACATCGGTCCAAAGTCTGTCATAGGCGGCGATGGTTCGCTGCAGGGTGAATGCCTCTTCCACTCGAATTCGGCCGGCTTTGCCCCGTTTCTCGGTGGTGTGTGGCTCGGTCGCGGCGGCCAGCATGGCCTCAGCCAGCTTTTCTACCGACTCCGGCGGCACCAGCCAGCCGGTCTCTCCGTCGATCACAAGCTCGCCCGTGCCTTCTACTTCAGTACCAATCACGGCTTTGCCGCAGGCCATGGCCTCAAGCACGACATTGGGCATACCTTCCCAGAGTGAGGGCAGAACCAGCACATCGGCTGATTTGAGCAGGGCGGCCACATCAGGGCGAAAGCCCATCCAGTGCACGTGCCGGGCAAGCACCGCCGAAGCGGCCACTTTTTCGCGGAAATAGTCGCTTTCCGAGCCCTCCCTCCCAATCATCACCAAGTGCCAGTCAGGCCGTTTTCTGGCCACAATTTCGGCGGCGTCCAGCAGATAGGGCAGGCCCTTCTGGGCATCAAGCCGGCCGATGAAAAGCGCCATATGCTGCTTCGGGTTCAGGCCCAGCGTTTTTCGCTCAACCGGCACGGCCGAGTCAATTCCGGCAAGGTTCACGCCGTTGGGAATCACGGTCAGGCGGCTTTCCGCCAACCCGCCATAAGTAATGCTGAAGCGTTTTACGCCTTCAGAAACGCAGACTGAGCCGCTGGAAAGGCGATTAGTCAGCCTGTCCACAATCAGGTGCCAGCTTTTCTCGTGTTCGGCCACGCGCAGGCCGCCCAGCACCCACTTCACCCGTGCCAGAACCGCCGCCAGCCGGCCCGCCACATTGGCATGAAACATGAAGCACTGAAGAATCTCGGGCCTTTGCCCACGCAGGGCCGCTGCCAGTTGCCGAATGGCCCGCAGCGGCTTGCGTTTTGACACGCCCAGGCAGGCCACTTGCATGCCGGCCCGCCGCAGTTCAGCCGCCAGTGGTTCCTCACCGCCCAGGTTAATCACGCTGATTTGCCAACGGCTCCGGTCAAGCCCCTGGGCCAGGCTGACCATCGCCTTTTCCGCCCCGCCCACGTTCAGGTCAGTAATCAGCAGCGACACGCGCACCGGTGCCACGGGCCGGGGGGCTCTTTGGTTGGCAGTCCAGGCCAGGCGTGCGGAAAGGCTCTGCAATCGTGAACCCTGAAGGGTGTATAATCTTGTGGGGTGATGTTCAGGCGACTGGCCGCCGGTCATCATCATCAAGACAAGAAATTCTCTCAGAAACGGGCCGGTTTGACCAGAAGCGATTGGCCGGGAATCAGGGCCTTTCCGTTCATGTTCTGCGGAAAACCGCTGAAAGCCACAGCCGCTTCGCCCCTGAATTTCCGCTTGAGGTAACCAGGCGTTGGATATCGAGCTTTTTGACTTTCATCTGCCGGAAGAACTTATCGCCCAGAGCCCTGTCGAGCCCCGCGATGCCTGCCGCCTGATGGTGCTTGACCGGGCCACCCGCACCTGGCAGCACCGGCATTTTTACGACCTGCCCGAATTTCTGCGCCCGGGCGACTTGCTTGTCAAAAATAACACCCGCGTGCTGCCCGCCCGGCTTGTCGGCACCCGCGACAAAACCGGTGGCCGCTGGGAATGCCTTTTTCTCGCTTTCGCCGGGCCCGGCTGCTGGCATGTGATGACACAGACACGCGGCCGCCCCGATGCCGGAGAAACCGTGACTGTCGGCCAGGGGCTGCGCCTGCGGCTTGATCAAAAGCTTGAGGCCGGGCAGTGGCTCGTCAGGCCGGTTGATTTCCCAGCCGGGCTGACTGAAACCGACCTGATGGAAGCGCATGGCCACATCCCTCTGCCGCATTACATTCGCCAGGGGCACGATTCGCCGGAAGATCGCCAGTGGTATCAAACGGTGTTCGCCGCCGAGGCCGGCTCGGTGGCCGCGCCCACAGCGGGCCTGCACTTCACGCCGGGGCTGCTTCAAAAGCTGGCCGGGCAGGGCGTGGCCACGGCTGATGTGACGCTGCATGTCGGCATTGGCACGTTTCAGCCGATCAGGGTGCAGAATGTGCTTGAGCATGCCCTGCATGGCGAAATGGCCGAAGTCTCGGCAGAATCGGCCGAGGCCATCAATCAGGCCAAATCGGCGGGCGGCCGCGTCGTGGCTGTGGGCACAACCTCTACCCGCACACTTGAAACGGCGGGCCGGTCGGGCAGGGCGGTGGCGTTCTCGGGCTCAACCGCCTTATACATCACCCCCGGGTTTGAATTTCATGTGGTTGATGCCCTCATCACCAATTTTCATCTGCCCAAATCCAGCCTGATGGTGCTTGTCAGTGCACTGGCCGGGCGTGAATTTGTGATGGAGGCTTACCACGAGGCCATTCGCCAGGGATACCGGTTCTATAGCTACGGCGACGCCATGCTGATTCTCTGATTTTTGGCCTGTGAGAATTTGACTGATAATCCGGTGAATAGGGCCAATGCCGTTTTTTCTCTGCTTTTCGCCATTTTTGGGTGATTGTCGCCGGGGCCTTCGGTAGATATTCTTTATAGGAGGCGTTGTTCGATATCTGACCGCAACCCAGGCCGGCGATAAGGATAAATAGAGTGTCAGCCCGTTTCTTGAACCGGTTTCCTGCTGCGAGATTCATCTTCGCCCTGCTTTTTTTCGTACTGGTTCAGCCGCCTTTTGCTTTCGCCCAGGCTGATAATTCCGGGGCACCTGCGGCTGGCACTGAAACATTTTTTCAGTGGATGGTGCGTGCTTCGGGGCCTCTCGGGGCATTGATGCTGGCTATTTCTTTCTACCTGACGGCACTGGTCGTCTGGATGTTTCTGGAATATCGCATGAGCCGGGCCATTCCTGAAAAGCTCACCAGCGACATTGCCGACCTCATTCGCATGAAGCGGTTTAACGATATCCCAACACGCATTTCAGGCGACGAATCGTTTCTGGGCAATGTGCTGAAGGCCGGCCTGCGTAAGCTATCAACAGGTGGTGTGGCAGGTGCCCAGGCCAGCATGTCGGCCGCGAATGAAGCGGAAACGATGCAGATGGAACACCGCACCACTTATCTGGCCACCGTGGGCACGCTGGGGCCGATGATCGGCCTGCTGGGCACGGTTTACGGCATGATTCTATCATTTCGTGTCATGGCCACCGCCGGGGCCAACCCCCAGGCCAGCCAGCTTGCGGCGGGCATTTCCACCGCTCTTTTCGCCACGCTTGAAGGTATCGCCGTTTCCATTCCGGCGATTTTCTTCTACGCCTATTTCCGCAACCGCATCAGCCGGATATCGCTGGAAGTGGAAATTGCCTCAACGGAAATTGTGGAATCAATTGCTGCCAGTTTAAGGCCGGTGCACCCGATTTATGGTGGCCAGTCGGGCGGTTCGGGGCTGCAGGCCTCGGGCCAGAAAGAGGAGTTCTGACCCATGCCGCGCCGGGCTGGTCATCGCAGCTCAGGGCCCGATCAGGTTCAGCCCAACCTCACGCCCCTGCTGGACGTCGTCCTGCAGCTCATCACTTTTTTCATGATGCTGGTTCACTTCGGCAGCCGCATTGAAGATTCGGCCGTGGCCGTGAAGCTGCCCGTGGCCCCAGCCGCCCTGCCGGGCGACGACCCAGGGCTGGACAGGCTGATTGTGACACTTGACACAGATAATAATCTTGTCAGTGGTCGTGAAAAAGTGGCCGTTGCCGACCAGCCGGGCTGGTGGGCCCGCCAGGCCATGCTGCGGCGGGAAGGGGCAGAGCTTTTGAATCAACCGGCCACCAGCCTGCCTACGAGGGTTTTTGTACGAGGCGACCGCCAACTGGCCTATTCCCGGCTGCGGCAATCACTGACCGATGGCCAGAAGGCTGGTTTTTCCACCTTCAGCCTGGTCGTCAGACGCGTGGAGAGCCCCTGATGTTCCCCCCATCCGGCACCCCCGGCCAATCGGGCAGCACCTCGTCAGAACTTGCCGGCTTCGGGCCGAACTGGGCTGAGAACGTATCACGCTCACTCGCCACCCAGGCATCGGCCGCACCCGTCGGTGCCGCACCCGCCCGCCGCACCCGCCGCCCAGGCCCGCCGGAAGAAGTCGCCTTTCCCGTGGCGCCCATGCTTGACATGGCCTTTCAGCTCCTGGCTTTTTTCATCCTGACCTTTCAGCCGGCTTCAAACGAGCTTCGTATCGACCTTGAACTGCCTATCGCCGCACCCGCCCAGCCCCGTGCGGAAGGTGGCCAGGCCAGGTCTGACACCAGTCTTTCCGCCATTCCCAAAATTGATATTTCGGGCGACCTGCGAATCACCGCCACGGCCGACCCGTCAGGCAACCTCGTCAGCCTGAAGCTGGGACTGGCCGATGTGCCCGATATCAAAACCCTGGGCGACCGCCTGACCCGCTATCGCAAACTGCTTGATAACAAGCCGCTGAAAGTTGTTCTCATGGCCGACCCTGGTCTGGTTTACGACCAGGCCGCCCAGATCATCGCCGCCGCCCAGGCCGCCGGTGCCGAAACCATCCACCTTGGGGAAAACTCGGCCCCGAGGAGGCCCGCACCATGACCCTAACAGTTGTATGGCACGTTTTAACGTGCCGAATCGCATTTGTATGGCACGTGAAAACGTGTCTGTCCTGCATTAAACCCGGCACATTATCACGTGCCATATCGCTACTGCCCGTGTTTCTGCTGTTCCCGGCATTTTTATCACCTGTAATTGCCCAGGACGACCCCGCACAGGTGTCGGCCGACCTGCAATCGGCTGAGCCCGTGGGCCTGGCCGACTGGCCCATGCTTTTCAAGGCTCTCAATCGCCCGGCCGCAGCCGAGGGACGCATTGTGAGCTTTCGCGAGCTTTGGGATAAATCGCCTGATGAGCTGGAAGGGCCACTTGCCATCAGCGGCCTTGTCCTTCGCCGGTTCCGCCGCGAAGCCGTTGGCCAGTTCCCGCCCCTGGCTGAACTTTGGGTGCGTACTGACGACGATGGCCTGGTTCTGCTCACCATGCGCGACGATTCTCGCAGGGATGATTCCAAAAGACTTCTGGAACAAGCCACCGCCCCCTGCCGCATGATTGAAGCTCGGGTGTGGTTCCTTCGCCGCGTGCGTTATCAGGCCGAAGACGCTGAACGCATTGCCCCGTGGCTGGTTCTCTCTACAATAAATGATGAAGGCACCAGCCCGGCCGGGCCAGCGGGCAGCGGCGGCGATTCCGCTTCATGGATGTTGCTGGTGTGGGCCACGGTCGCTTCAGCGGCAGTGCTTCGGGTGCTGGTTAACTGGGTGAACCGGCCCCGGCGAAAGGGCGGTGGGCAATGAGCACAGGGCATTTGACAACCAAACGGGGCGGCCCTCTGACAGACTGGCGAAGCCTGGCTGTTTCTGTCGCTTTGCACCTGGTCATTGTCGCTCTGGCCGGGCTGATCGTCATGCAGGTCGCGCCTGAA
>JBJTRR010000550.1:0-3715 GCA_046076185.1 bacterium
GGCCGGCCGGGCCGTGGGCGAAGGGCTCAATGGAAACCACGCCGACCATCATGGCCTTGGCGATCCAGCAGAAGGCTTCAAACTGCTGCCGCTGGGTTTCCGGGTCGTCGGTTTCAAAGCGGATTTCAAACGAGCTTGGCGTGACCGCCGAAGTGGTGCGGATGACTTGAAGGGCTTCGTCGCGGTTGGCGGCAACCCACGATGTTTTGAGCTCGCGGTGTTCGGTGTTGCCGCCAAAAACCAGCTCGACCCGGTCGAATTCAAGGTCGGCAATGCGGCGAGTCGCCTGATCAAATGGCAGTCGTGCGTAACACAGGGTGCTGCAGGCCACGAACATCTTGCCCTCCTGACAAGAAAAGAGACGCTTTTGCCCCCGCCGGGGGAGCATTCACTGATTCCGCACCGGTGCCTTGAAATTCGCTGCAAATGTTTTTAGGAATTGGATTTGCAGCAGGTTATCCAAGGCCGTTGCGGCCAAATCTGACATGATTGTAACAAAAATCAGCGAAGGATACGACGGTTCTCTGAATCTTCGACAGGTGTTCGGGAAATGACGTTGCGGCGATCGCGTGTGAGGCCTTCGCTCAGGCGGAAGAAATCGGCCAGGCGGCGTTCACGATAGGCCTGAAGGGCGGCCATGAGCCGACGCCCGCGCGAGCGTTCAGCGCTGGTGCGGTTGCTGGCGGGGGTGGTGTCGGGCGAAGCGGAAGCGGGCTGATGATTGATCAGTTCGTCGTAACGTGTCTGCACGATATCTCTTGCGTCGTCAGGCACTTCGGTGGAAATGCCGATCAGGTCGGCACGCTCAACCGCCAGGTGCAGGCGACCCCACGAATGGGGCGATAGGTTGAAGGTCTGCCGGGCAGCGGCTTCGGGGCCAGGCTTCTGAATGGGAGTAATTTCAGCATCAAGCACCTTGATCTCGCCCAGGGGCCTGGCTTCTTCGCCATGCACGCCCACCTGTACGCGAAACGGCAGGGCATTGAAAATCACCAGATTCCAGTCGGCCGGCTTGCCATAAGCCCGGGCGCTGACACCCTGCAAAACCGCCCCCGTGCCCATGGGCGAAACGCCCCGGCCTGAGAGCGAATGAAATTTATCAATGGTGTGGGCCACCCGCCCCGGCTGATTTTCAACGGCTGCGTAATCAAGCACAATCAGGGCTGGTTCACTATTGGCAAGTGTTGATGTTAAAGGGCTTTGCAGAACGAGAGACCGGTCGCGGCCGAAATGAAAGAGGCCCGGGCTGACTTCGGCACCGGCCCGGAACCAGTGCCCTTCGCGGCTTCTGGGCTTCATGGCACGAACCAGGTCGGGGTGCTCGATCAGCTCCATTTCCGACTCGTTCTGGTCGAGAGTCTGCGAGCCAATCAGCCTGAAGTGGCCAGTCTGGGCCCACGATTCCGGCACGAAGCCGACTTCACGCCAGGCCAGAATGGGCGAAACGGTTGATCGCTGAATGTCAGAAAGTTCGTCGCTGGTTGATTTTATCGTCGACGACGGTGCGGCAACAACAATGCTCTGGCCGGTTTGCCGGGCCAGGGCTGCCGCGAGGGTGTCGTAAAATTCGGCAACTTTCGTGCTGCGCCACTTCAGCCAGGGCATCAGGCCGGTAGATTTAAGAAATTGCTCGCGGCGGGCGTCGGTTTCCAGCGAGCTCACAAGGTCATCGCCCAGCTTCATTTCCCGCACAAAGCGGTCGAAAACCTTCGCCGAAAGCTGGCTCGTCAGCCCCTGTGGCAACGACTCACCCACCACCAGCGGCATGAAAAAGCCGCGGCAGACCGGCTTGCCGTCGTCGGCCGCCACCTGCATCGCACGGGCCGCCTGGCCCAGAAGGTCGGTTTTGGCCTTTTCGGCAAGAAGTTCATCAAATATCGCAAGTTCTTTTATGACATCATCTTGCGATTGTTCTGGGTGCAATTCGAACGCAATTTCAACCGCTTTGCCGTGCAGGGCCAGGGCCAGTTCACGCGTCAGCTTCCAGGCATCGTCATCGGCAGGGATCGGCAAAATCACCTGCCGGCAATGTGTGGCCAGCAGCTTTTCAACCAGTGGCGCAGTGCCGGGCCGACTCAGCCGCCAGGAATTGAGATAGTTTGTTAAGTCTCTATCTGATAATCGGATAGAAAAAATTCTGCGGGTGTTTTCAGGCGCAACTTCGACTTTTGCAGGTTCGGCAGGGGCGGGCAACGACTGGGCCGGCAGGTTTGCGACAGGTGCCGCAAAGAATAACGTAAGAGCTGATATTGCAATGGTGTTGCGAACGAGACTCAATTTCCGGGCTCCGCCTTGGCTGATCGATCCATCCCGTAAAATCGTCATATACGGACTTCATGTTCTATCGACATTTGCGCTAACTGGATTTGAAGAAAAATTGGGGAATTTGGTGAATCATTGATCGTTCGGGTCGGCCACTTGTTGGAAAACAATATTATTGGAAGGGGCATGTGCGCAGGCTAACCCGAAGCGCAAGCGATGGAATGGTTTACAATCGCCTTTGCTGTCACTGCGGGCTGGCGTATGGATATTTCACGAATCCGTTCTTCGAACGACTTTGATCGCAAGAGACTAGCGGGTTGCATCGCTCAGGCTGTGCCGGTAGATTAAGTTGACCCTGCCTTTTCCAAAATCCCGCTCATTCTGCACTCTTGTAGATAAGGATTGCACTGATCATGAACGTTTCTCGCCGCCGGGCCATTCGCACATTTGCCGTTGCCGCCGCTGCCGGGGCCACCTGGTTTGACGCCTTCCGGGCCTCGGCCAAAGCCGCTGCTTACATTGATTTTGCCGGCCTGCCCATGGGTATCCAGTCGTATAGCCTTCGCGGGTTCGACGCCGACAAGGCCATGGATATCATTCAGAAAGACCTGGAACTGCATTTTGTTGAAATGTTTCGCGCCCATTACCCCATCACAACCGATGAGGCCGCGATTGCAACAATGACACAAAAGCTGAAGAGCCATGAACTTAAGCTGACGGCTCATGGCGTGCAGGCCTTCACGGCCGACCATGCGAAAAACGAAGAATTTTTCAAATTCGCCAAGGCTGCCGGTTTTAAGAATCTGGCTGCCGACCCGACGCCCGACGCGTTTGACAGCCTTGAAAAGCTGGTGAAGCAATACGACATGCGCATTGCCATTCACAACCACGGCCCCGGCCACCGCTACGACAAAGTGGCCGACTGCATGAAGGCCGTTGATGGCCGCGACAAGCGGATTGGGTTTTGCGCCGACCTTGGCCACTTCATTCGCTCGGGCGAAGACTGCGTGAAGCTGCTGCATGAGATGAAGGGCCGCGTTTGGGGCGTGCATCTGAAGGACTTTGATGCCCCGAAGAAAGACGCCCACGGCGTTGTTCTGGGCAAGGGTCTGCTGGATGTGGCTGGCGTGTTCAAGGCCCTGAAGGCAATTGAATTTCCGGCCGATGGGGCACTTTCGCTGGAATATGAAGAGAATCCGAAGAACCCGATCGGCGAAATTCAGGAATGCGTTGCCGTTGCCGCCAAGGCCGCCAAGACGCTTGTCTGAATCCGGTTTGACAAACGAATAATGAAAGGGCACGAGCCATCGTGCCCGATTTTATTTTAAAACCAAGAAATTTAAATTGCAGGGCACGAGCCATCGTATGATTCCCTCTATTGCTTCTCCCAACGTGTTTGAAAGAGTCGCGCACGCAGTAAGCAGTCGGTTTTCTGCTTCACCCCAACAATCAA